>CASEVQ010000004.1 GCA_949291455.1 uncultured bacterium | reverse complement strand
TGATGATGATATATACTCTGTTACTGCTGGTATTGCTATTATCATTAATATTCCTAATATTATTATTACTGCTAATAGTTCTATTAAAGTAAATCCTTTTTTATTCTTCATATAATCACTCCTAGTTTTATTTTATATAATTATATTATCATTATAAATTAATAAATACAATATTAACACATAAAAAAACTCCTAAATAGGAGCTTTTGTTATTATATAATTGTCATTATTGTAAAGATTATCAATAATACAACAACTAATTCTAATAATAATTTTACAATAGCTTTTAACCATTTACCATAAGGTATATGTAAGTATGATAAAGTTGCTATTAAAACTACACTAGTAGGAGCTACTAACATAGCTACACCATAAAATGATTGCCATATAACAGAAAGTAACGTAATGTCACTAGTAGCTAATTCAGTATATAGTGTTCCAACTACATAAGGTAACACACCTGTTGCAGCATAATATAATTCCACTGAAAAAACACTTGAAATAAATGCTACTAAACTCATTATAAAGACATTTATGCCACTAGTTAATTCTAACATCGGTTTAAATATTGTCAACAATGTTGGAACATATGTTGTACAAACTAATACTACATATACTAATACTACTAAAACAGCAGCTTTTAATGCACGTTTAGCACCATTCATAAAATAAGTTATATAATCAGAAAACTTTATTCTATAAATAAATGATATTAGCCAACTAGCAATAAGTAATACTACTGACCCTTCAACTAAAGTCCATAGACCAAAAGGATTACTTACTCCAAGTAAAGCATCAAATATTGGAAAATCACCAATTTTAAAATCAATTATATTATTTAAAGTATCCGAAAACCAAGTAACTTTAAATAAATCCCAAGAAATAAATGCTAAAATTAGTATTAATAATACTACATCAAGTATAACAACAATTGGCCAAAATTTTTCTTTTTTAGAATTTGAAACTTCAGGAATATAACTACCTTTTTCTAATGCCTTAGTATCTTTATGTTTATTAGAATAAGTTATAACATTAAAAATTAATAATGCTAATGAAATAACTAATAATAATACTTTTACTAAGATATCACCATTAGCAGTTGATCCAATCACAGCATCAATCCCATAAGTATTATTAACGTTAAATACTGTTCCAATAAGTCCTATTGCTACACTTCCTGCTGTAACCATAGTTGCAGTTATTTTATCATATCCCATTGCCAATACAACAGCAATAACAAAAGGAAACATCACTAATAATGGCAAAGATAATCCAGCCATTGAAGATAATACAGCAAAAATTACCATTACAATAGTCATAAATAACCATTCACGACTCTTAAATCCTTTTACTATTTTGTCTACCAAATTACGATATCCTGATATTTTATGTAAAACACCATATAATCCACCAATAATTAAGACATATATCCCAATATGACTAAAATATTGCACTGCTATACCAACATAACTCATAACATCAAATATACCGATATAGTCTCTTGACTCTTCAACTAATCCTACACTTGAAGAATAATAAGTAATTGGCAATAACCACGATAACACTACTGCTATTGCTATAGTTATCATAACAACTTTAAATAAATTATGCTTTTTCATTTTATCCTCCTCTTATTAATTATACAACAATACTTAAAACAATTACAATAAATATAACCAAATTTCATCAAACATACACAATTATTTTAATGAAATTACTTTAGTCTTAAACAAAATATCATGAAGTCCTCTTCCATCTTTTCTAAACATAATCATAAATAATGATATTAAAACAAAAATATATTGTAAAAATTCAAGTGGCGTAATAGCATATAAATACATATTAGAACTAATAAACTGTAATATTATTAAGGAAATTATACTTTCAATAACACCATATATAATGGCTGTTCTAAAAATAAGTATACTATGCCCAACATTACTATTATCTTTATTAACTACTCTAATTTTCATAATTTTCTTTCCTATAGTTTGACCATTCATATAATAAGCATAAGTCCCAAAATATGCTACTGTAACTACTAAATGAATAACAGTAACAACAATAGTTTCTTTTGCCATAGTATAACTTACATCGCCATATCTTGACAAATATTCAACATTACTAATCTCTCCATTAAAATACAAATCAGATATTTCGTTAGCTTCTTTATAGGCTTCTTTATAGGTATCACTTGTAGGAATAAAAAATGTTATTCCTGTTACTATAAAAATTATTATAAAAAAATCAATTAAATATGAAACAAGTCTTTGTAAAAAATATGCTTTCATTAACTATTCTCCTTTATAAATTCTTTATATTCTTCTAATATATTAATTATATCATTTATATTCTTAGTAAGAAAGATTTTATTTTTAATTGTATTAGATTCTTTCATTCCTTTTAAATACCACGCAACGTGATTTCTAATTTCTAAAGCTGCTACTTTTTCATTTTTAAATTCTAGTAAATATCTTAAATGTTTAAGACACATATTAATTTTTTCAATAAAATTTGGTTTTTCTAAAATTATACCATCATCAATATATGCTATAATCTCTCTTATTAACCAAGGATTTCCTAAAACTCCTCTACCAATCATAACTGCATCACATTTAGTTTCATCTAACATTCTTTTAGCATCATATATATTAAGAATATCTCCATTTCCTATAACTGGAATATTAACACTTTCTTTAACATTTTTTATAATATCCCAATTAGCTTTACCAGAATAACCTTGACTTCTAGTCCTTGGATGAACACATATACAACTAGCACCAGCCTCTTCACATGCTTTTGCTACTTCTACAGCATTAATACTATTAAAATCCCAACCACTTCTTATTTTAACAGTTACAGGAATAGGAACACTATTCACAACAGCAGAAACTATTTCTTTAATTTTATTCACATCTTTTAAAAGAGAAGCTCCTGCTTGAGCTCTTTGAGCAACTTTAGGGACAGGACAACCCATATTAATATCAATAATATCCGGATGCATATTAGTATATATATATTTAGCTGCTTCTACAAATGATTCTTTATCACTGCCAAAGACTTGCTGTGAAATAGGTCTTTCTTCTTCTGTCATATAAAGCATATCTATCGTTTTACAATTATTATAACAAATTGCCTTATCACTTACCATTTCAGCATAAATAAGTCCACACCCCATTTCTTTAGCAATTCTTCTAAAAGCAGAATTACAGATACCAGCCATTGGCGCTAAAACTACTCTATTCTTTATTTCAACATTTCCAATTTTCCACATAATATCACCACTTTAAATTACAAAAAGGAAAACTATTAGTAAATATACTAATAGTTTATATTAATCATTATCCTTATTATCTTCTAATTTTTTTATTTTTTCAGATAATTCTTCTTTAGTCATTTTTGTATAACCTTTAATACCTTTTTCTTTAGCAATTTCTTTCAAATCATCTAAACTAATAGTATTATCCTCTTCTTCAGGCATATGACCATTCTTAACAAGATATTCAATTTGTTCCTTAGTAAGAGTTTCATATTCTAATAAGTTTTCAGCTACAAGCTTAACTAAATCACTATTTTCTTTAAGTATCTTTTTAGCATTATCATAGCAATCATTTATAATTTTACGCATTTCTAAGTCAATTTCATGAGCAACTTCATTAGAGAAATTTCTACTTTTATTATAGTCTCTTCCTAAGAATACTCCACCTTCTTGTTGTTCTAATTGAACTGGTCCTAAATCACTCATACCATACTCTGTTACCATAGCTCTAGCAATCTTTGTTGCTTTTTCAAAATCATTATGCGCACCAGTAGTAATTTCACCAAAATTTAATTCTTCAGATACACGACCACCTAAAAGTCCAGTTATCTGCTCTATTAATTCTTTCTTTGTAGAAGTATAACGTTCTTCTTTTGGAATCATCATAGCATAACCACCAGCATAACTTCTAGGTATAATTGTAACTTTTTGAACATCATTAGCATCGTTTAATTTAAGACCTAAAACAACATGTCCTGCTTCATGAAATGCTACCATTCTTCTTTCGGATTCTGTATATTTTTTACTCTTTTTAGCAGGTCCCATAAGAACTCTATCTGTAGCTTCATCTACTTCTTTCATTGTTATTTGATCTTTATTTGTTCTAACAGCAAGCAAAGCTGCTTCGTTTAATAAGTTCTCTAAATCAGCTCCACTAAAACCAGGTGTTCTCTTTGCAACATTCTTCAACGATACACTAGGTGATAAAATTTTATTTCTAGCATGTACTTCAAGAATTTCTTCTCTTCCTTTTACATCAGGTAAATTAACCGTAACTTGTCTATCAAATCTTCCAGGACGAAGTAAAGCTGGATCTAAGACATCAGCTCTATTAGTAGCTGCAATGATTATGATACCTTCGTTAGCACCAAAACCGTCCATTTCAGTTAATAACTGATTAAGAGTTTGCTCTCTTTCATCATGACCACCACCAAGGCCTGTACCACGTTGACGACCAACTGCATCAATTTCATCAATAAAAATTAAACAAGGGGCATTATGTTTAGCTTGTTTAAACATATCTCTAACACGACTAGCACCAATACCTACAAATAATTCAACAAAATCTGAACCACTTATATAGTAAAAAGGTACATTAGCTTCACCCGCAACAGCTTTTGCAAGTAATGTTTTTCCTGTTCCTGGAGGCCCTACTAATAAAACACCTTTAGGAATTCTAGCTCCAAGTTTTTGAAACCTTTTTGGATTTTTTAAAAAATCAATTAATTCTTTAACTTCTTCTTTTTCTTCTTTAAGCCCAGCGACATCTTTAAATGTAACCTTATTTCTTTCAGTATTAAGTCTAGCTTTACTCTTACCAAAATCCATTGATTTTCCAGCATTACTCATCTGTTTAGAAAAAAACCAAAAACCAACACCAATTATCAATACAATTGGTAGTACATTAACAAGAATAAATAAAAGTGGACTAGAACCAGGATCAGCTTCTGTTTCTAATTTATAGTTTAAATCATCATCTATTGATACGATTTGCGAAATAATTGTATCAGTAAGTGGTGCTTTAACATAAAAACTTTCATTCTCATTATAACTTTTTAATTTACCAGTTATATTATATGTACCTTCATTAGCATTAGGTGTTATAACAACTTCCTCGACATTTCCATTTTTTATCTCAGATAAAAACACATCATATGTTAAATCATTAACTTTCATACTACCAATAGATAGCATATAATAAATGCCAAGAGCTATTACTATTAATAATAAATATGGCAACATTCCTCTTTTAACTTCTTTTTTATTCATAACATGTCTCCTTTAACTATATTTAACTATTATATCATATTTTTCATTTTTTAGCTTTGTAAATTTAGATTTTTTTAAACCTGGAATCCAAATAATTCTATCTTGTGAATCAACAACAATAGGCCACTTATCTCTATCATTTACAGGAATTTTACAATCTATAAATATATCCTTAACTTTTTTGTAACCATTCAACTTCTTTAAGAACATTTTATCGCCTAATTTTCTAGTTCTTATATATAGTGGCAATGATATTTCACTAGAATCAATTCGACAAACATTATTATTATTACTATCAATTTCATCTATTATCTCTAACTTATGACCATTTGGTAATATAGCAAATTTCATCAATTCCATCTCATAGTTAACAATTTCTCTAATCTCTTTTGAAAATTCTAAATAATCATAACACTTATAAACTTCAATATTTCTAGGTAAACATAACTTTGCATTTGCCCTTTTAGAATTAAGTAAATTCATAATAAGTTTAACATGTTTATCATTAATAGTCATTAAATCATCTTTATATATATCTTCCAATATAAAATATATTAATTTTTTTTGAATTAAATAATCTAAATTCTTATATAAAGTTATATTTATTTTATTATCATTATAAACTTTAGTAATAGTTTTGCTTATTTCATTATTTATAAATTCGTCATATTCTTCTAAAGTTTCACTAAATTTAATAAATTTATCATGAACTTTTGAATCTTCTTTTTTTAAAAAAGGAAGTATATTCATTCGATATCTATTTCTAGTATATTTTCCTTTAAAATTAGAACTATCTAATACATATGGAATTTTATTTTCTTTATTATAATTAAGAATATCATCTTTAGTAACATATATTAAAGGTCTTATAATTTTAAAATTACCATTTACTACAATTTTACTAAATCCACTATAACCTTTTAAAGTTGAACCTCGAACAATACGCATTAAAATTGTTTCAATCAAATCATCACCATGATGTGCTGTCATTAAATAATTAGCATCATATTTTCTAACTAAGTCATAAAAAAAATTATATCTTATTTTTCTAGCTTGATTATGAAAATTATCATCACCATATTTTTCAATTGTCATAGTCTCAAAAATTATGTTTCTTTCATTACAGTATTGCATAAGAAATTCTTTTTCTTTTAAACTTTCTTTTCTAACATTATGATTAACATGAGCACAAACAATATTAAAATTATACTTTTCACGAAGCTTTAATAAAATGTTAAACAAACACATTGAATCTGGTCCAGCTGAATTTCCTAAAACAATAGTATCAGTACTTTTCAATTTTATATCATTAATCAAAAAATTAATAACTTCTTTCACAAACAGTCACCATATATATTCTATAAAAAAAAATAATTAATAGCAAGAAAAAGAAGATGCAAAACCTTCTTTTTAAAAAATTATTCATTTTTAGGAATCTTAATTATATATTCACCATCTTTTGAATAAAAAAACTTTTCTCGTAAATATCTAGCAATATATTCAGGATCTTGTAATTTCTCAACATCGACAGCTAATTCCTGTTCTTTTTCTTTTAATTCAATCAGTTCATTAGTAAGTTTTTCTTTTTCTTTATATTTATCGACAATATTCAATGAAACAGAAAAAATAAAAATAAAAAAATAAATTATAAAAGCACAACTTCCAAAACCAAACAATAAAACTCGTAAAGCTTTCTTTTTAGGCTTTTTTACAGCCTTAACTTTAACTTTTTTATTTGCCATACGAATTATCACCTAGTCTTCCGATTATATTTTAACATTTTTTTTGTTTTTTTCAATAATTATAAGAAAACAAAACGATTCAATTTACGACAATTTACAAAAAAAAGACACAATAGTGTCTATTTTGCATAAGGCAATAAAGCGATTGCTCTTGCTCTTTTAACTTGTTCAGCAATATATCTTTGATGTTTTGCACAATTACCAGTAACACGTCTTGGTAATATTTTGCCTCTTTCATTAACGAATTTTTTTAATGTATCAACATCTTTATAATCAACATCTTTTCCAGTACACATATAGCATACTTTTTTCTTTTTTCTAAAAAACTCTGCCATTAAAATTCTCTCCTTTCTAATAGAAAGGTAACTCATCAGGATCTATTTCTATATTAGAACCAGCATCCCAAACACTAGCACCTTGCTCACTTGAAGATGATTCATTAGAAAAATCACTTGGTGTAACATTATCATAATTATTACTATCAAAATTATTATTTGCTACACTATCACTTTTTCTATCAAGAAATTGAATAGAATCTGCAACAACATAAGTTGACCATACAGTATTACCATCTTTTCCCGTATAACTATCAACTTGTAATCTACCATCAACTGCTACTTGATTTCCTTTTTTCTGAAACTTTGCTATATTTTCAGCTTGCTTTCTCCAAGCGACAATATTAATAAAATCTGCAGTATTTCTTCCATCTTGATTACTAGAAAGAAAACTTCTATCAACTGCAATAGTAAATCTTGCACGAGCTACATTTCCATTAATTGTATTAACATATTCACACGTTGGATCTTTAACAAGACGTCCAACCAAACATACTTTATTCATTAATTACCTCTTTTCTTATCCTTCAACTTTAACAACTAAATGACGGATAATATTCTCATTAATTAAAGCAACACGATCAAACTCTTTAACAGCATCTGCTGTATCTGCTTCAATTAAAAAATAGAAATAATAACCTGTTTTATACTTTTTAATTTCATATGCTAATTCTCTTTGACCCATTTCTTTTGTTTCAACAATGTTCGCTTTTTTATCTTCAAGTAAAGCTTTCATAGAATCAAAAACTTCTTTAATAGCACCTTCCTCTAAATCAGGCTTAACAATAAACATAACATCATATTTTTTCATTATTACACCTCCTTCTGGACATATGGCCAAATTATTGGCAAGGAGTATCGAAATACTCGAAAGTAGTATATCAACAATTAATAAATTTGTCTACTATTTTTTATTTATAAACTAATGTTTTTTCTTTTTTTGAATAATCAATTGCAAATTTTATCAAACTTTTAAATATTTTTTTTGATGTGAAATCATTCATTCTTTCAGGATGCCATTGCACACCTATATTAAAAGTATTATCTGGATGTTCAATACCCTCAATAAGTCCATCTTCACTAAAACAAACAGAATTATAAACATTACTTTCCAATATATGCATATGATGAAAACTATTAACCATAAACTTATCTCTATTTAAAATAGAAAACAATTTACTATTATGCTTAATATATACGAAATGAACTAATTCACCAGATTCTACATAATGATTTATACCATTACTATTATTTTTTTCATTCCAAATTTCTCTTCCATAATTAGCCATAACTTGCATACCAAGACAAATACCTAAAATAGGAATATCATTCTTAATAGCATAATCTAATATAAAAAAATCACTATTCAACATTTTAAAACCACCTGGCATAACTATACCATCACAGAGAATTAATTGTTGTATAAGCATCCTTTTTTCTTCAGAATTAAATTCAGGAATATCACTATTTTTTACTTTACCATAATCAACTATCTGTGGTGGAAGAATAACAAAAGGAGTGCCACCAGCTTTTATTATTGCTCTTCTAATATCATCATTTTCAACAATTTTATCTGTATTTCCAGGATATTCAACTCTTCCAACAATACCAATTAATGGTCTCATAAAACCTCCAAAAAACATTAAAGATTCAATGATTTATACATTGAATCTAAAATAACAAATATCTCCATCTTGCATCAAATAATCTTTTCCTTCTAATCGCGTTTTACCTGCTTCTTTTACTTTCAATTCATTACCATATTTAGCTAAATCGTCATAAGACATAATTTCAGCTTTAATAAAACCTTTCTCAAAGTCTGAATGAATAATACCAGCACATTCTTTGGCATTCATTCCCTTCTTGTAAGTCCAAGCTCGAACTTCATCTTTACCAGCTGTAAAATAAGTTTCTAATCCTAATAAATCATATGTTTCTTTAATCAATAAATCAAGACCAGAATCTTCAATACCAATAGCATTTAGCATTTCTTTTTTATCATTATCAGAAAGATCACTTAAATCAGATTCCATCTTAGCACATATTTTTATAACCCTAGAATTTTCATTTTTAGCATATTCAATAACTTTTTTTACATAATCATTATCTATTGTTAACTCATTTTCTAAAACATTAGCTAAATATATAATAGGTTTTGCTGTAAGTAAATTAAAACTTTTTAAATAATTTTTTTCTTCTTTAGTAAACTCTATTCTACGAAGAGCAAAACCATTTTCCAAAGAACTTTTAACTTTTTTTAATATTTCATATTCAGCCATAGCCTCTTTGTCCCGATTAGTTTCTGCTTTTTTCTTAATTTTATCTATTCTACTATTAATAATCTCCAAATCTGACAAAGAAAGTTCTAAATTAATAATTTCAATATCTCTAATAGGATCAATTCCGTTTTCAACATGAATAATATTACTATCTTCAAAACATCTAACAACTTCAACAATTGCATCAACTTCTCTTATATGAGATAAAAACTTATTACCTAAACCCTCACCAACCGAAGCTCCTTTTACTAATCCAGCAATATCAGTAAATTCATAAGCTGTTGGAATAGTGCGTTCAGGATGATAAATTTCTGTTAAAGTATCTAATCTTTTATCAGGAACAATAACAATTCCTACATTAGGTTCAATTGTCGCAAAAGGATAATTAGCTGCTAAAATATTTTTTTTCGTAATTGCGTTAAATAAAGTTGACTTACCAACATTTGGTAAACCAACTATACCTGCTTTAAGACTCATAAAAAACCTCCTTATAAACTAGGATAAACACCTGGGCCAATTGGTAATCCCACTATATACATTAGAACAACAATCAAAATCCAAGTAATACTTATTATTAAACAATAAGGAGATACAAAAGACAAGGCTTTTTTAATAGTAATTGGTTCTTTTTCAGTATTATAAATATTTAAATAACCCAAATATATAACAAAATACGCAAGTATTGGAGTAAAGCCCTTAGTCATTGAATCACCTGCACGATATATAAATTGAGCAAATTGTGGTGAAATATTAGCTTGCATCATAAGAGGAACAACAACAGGAGCCAAAATAGTCCACTTAGCTGATTGAGTAGCAATAAACAAACTACAAAAAGCAATTAAAATTAAAATTGTGACAATAAGTGGTAATCCTGTAAACGGTAAATCCTTAATTAAATTAGATATCCAAGCAACAATTATTGTACCAATATTTGTTTTCTTAAATACAGCTATAAACTGTGCTGCAAAAAATATAAGAACAACTAAATAACCGACATCTTTTAAATAAAAAGAAGATTTTTCTATTAATTCTTTATCATTTTTTATACTTTTTGCCCCTATAGCATAAGCAATTCCCATAACTAAAAATAAAATTGATACTAAATAAGTAAAACCATCTTGAAAATAAGAATTAACACCAAATAGTTGATTAATATAAGCAGACTCATTCATATCTAAAAGCAAACCTGACCCAGGCAACCCAGGTATAATCATATACATAAATAATAAAATTATAACCATAAAAGCTATAAAAGCATTTTTTAAACCTTTTTTTTCTCTTGTCTCTATTTCTAAACGCTTTTGTTCTTCTAATTCGACATTTTCTAATTTGATTTCTTTGGTTTCAGAATTAATAACCGAATCAGAATTTCTATACTTTCCTATTTTTTTAATAATAATTTCTTCTACGATAAACGTACCAACAATTGATAAAACAATAGAAGCTATAATTATTGCTATTAAATTAGAAAGCATTCCTACATGAAAAGTTCCATCAATTAACAATGCCGCTTCTGAAGTAATAGGAACTAAATTAATCTCAGTAGATCCTGCAAACATCGTAGCACCATATCCAAAAGCAACTCCACAAAAACTTGCAGTAATTCCTAATAAAGGATTTCTACCATTTGCCAAAAATATAAGGGCAGATAAAGGTATTAAAATAACATATCCGACTTCATTTATTATACTTGATAATGTCGCTATAAAAATTAAAATAAAAGTAATAGTTCTATTATTTAAATTTAAAGTACCTCTTTTTATAAAAGTATCAATAAATCCACTTGCATGTGCTACAGATAATCCAATAAGACCTATAAGTAACGTACTTAACGGTGTAAAAGATACAAAATTTCTTGCAGCATTACTTATTAAAAATTTAAATCCCTCAAAATTAAATAATCCTTCAACAGCAACTAAAGTATTCTCAAGTGATAAACTTGTAGAATTAATAGTAGAATAACTTGCCTGTACTTCAAAAAAAGATAATATTGAACTTAAAATCATAACACCAAAAGTCAACAAAATAAATGTTGTAATTGGATGAAATGTAAATTTTTTAAATTTAACTTTTGTCTTTCTCATTATATTACACCTACTTAATAATCTTTTTTAATTTTTTATTAAACTCTATTCTAGGCATCATAACTAATCTACCACAATTGATACATTTAATTTTAATATCAGCACCAATTCTAACTATTTCCCATTCATTTGTTCCACATGGATGCCCCTTTTTCATTGTAACTACAGTACCAACATCATACTTCTTATCATTCATAAAATCACTCATTTATATTTAATATTTCTAAAATTCTATTTAAATCATTAATATTACTAAAAGAAATATTTATCTTATTATTATTAATTTTTACTTTAGTTCCTAATTTTTCACACAATATATTTTCAATATAAGAATATTCTGAATTATTTTTCTTATTAATTTTATGAGTTTTTGCAACAGACTCATCTTTTGAAACATCTTCTAATTCTCTAACATTTAAATTTTCATTAACAATCTTATTTGCCAATGCTAAAATTTCCTCTTTTTTTTCCATTTTACTAAGAATTCTAGCATGACTCATCGATATTTTATTATCAACAATCATGTCTTTAACTTCTTCTGGAAGGTTTAAAAGACCTAATATATTAGTAACATGACTTCTACTTTTACCCAAACGATTAGCTAATACTTCTTGCGTAATCTGCATACTATTAATCAAACTTCTATAAGCCATTGCTTCTTCAATAGCATTTAAATTTTCTCTTTGTAAATTTTCAAGAAGTGCTATTTCCATCATTTGTTGGTCAGAAAAATCACGTACGATAGCTGGTATTTTAGATAATCCTGCTATATTGGCAGCTTTAACACGTCTTTCACCAGCAATTATCTCATATCCTTTAATACTGCTTTTTTTTACTATTATAGGTTGAAATATTCCATGTTCTTTAATAGAATTTGCTAATTCCTGTAATTTTTCTTCATCAAAAACTTTTCTTGGTTGATATGGATTACTTCTAAGTTCATTTATATCTATTTCAATTATTTCTTCTTTTGGTGTAGTATCTACTATTTTTTCTTCTAAACTGTTAAAATCTAATTGCTCATTATTAAATAATTCTTCAAGTCCTTTACCTAAAGCCCTTCTTTTAAAATTATTATCCATTTCTCTCAATCACTTCCTTTGCTAAATTTAAATAAGCATCAGTTGCCCTACATTTTGGATCATATGCTATAATAGGTTTTCCATGTGATGGACATTCTGCTAATCGCACTAACCTAGGTATTATAGTATTATAAACACGTTCTTTAAAATATTTTCTTATTTCTTCAACAACTTCAAATCCTAAATTTGCTCTTGAATCTAGCATTGTAAGCAAAACCCCTTCAATATCCAAATTAGGATTTAATTGTCTTTGTGCCATCATAATAGTATTTAACAACTGCATAATTCCTTCCAATGCCAAAAACTCACACTGTACAGGAATAATAACTGAATTAGAAGCTGTTAAAGCATTAATAGTAATAATACTAAGAGATGGAGGACAATCAACAATAATAAAATCATATTCATCTCTTATAGGATCTATTTTATTTTTTAACTGTGCACCTTTAACAAAATTTGGTTCTTCCTTACTTCTTTCAAAAAACTCCGTATCCAACCCACTTAAATTAACAGTAGCTGGAAGTAAATCTAATTTTCTATATTTTGTATGAATTATTGCCTCTTTAATATCACATCTTCCAATTAAAACATCATAAATAGTTTTATCAATATCCCCCTTATTCATTCCAATGCCAGTAGTCGTATTTCCTTGAGGATCTAAATCTAATAATAAAACTTTCTTACCTAAATATGCCAAAGATGCTGAAAGATTTATACTTGTTGTAGTCTTACCAACCCCACCTTTTTGATTAACTAAAGAAATCATCTTTCCCATCTAACATCACCTTTTCTAAAACTCTGTACTTCTATTTTATCAAACAAAATAAAATTAATAAATCATTTTTAAAAAAAGATAGTATATTTCTATCTTTTTTTACTAATTAATTAAAATTTATATATTTTTATCTACTTTAATAACAATCTGATAAGAATTATCCGTGTCATTTTCTTCAATCAAAACTTTATAACCCTTATTTTCAATATTCTTAACTGTTGACTTTATATCATTAATTGCTGGCATAACATCTTTCTTATTTGAATTATTAAAAGCATTAAGATTAAAAGTCGGAACCGAAGAAGTATTATTAACAGTATTTAAATTATTAACTGGCATTTTTGAAACTTCTTTAAATAAATTAATAATAGAACCAGAACCATTAGTATTTTCTTTTTGAGTTGAAGAATTATTCAAAAAAGAAGATTGATTATTATTAGGCACAAAGCTATTATTATTAACATTAGAATTTTCATTAGGAACAAATTTAAAATTAGAATTTGATGATGTATCTCTCATTAAATCTTTAACATTTACTGGTGAAGTATTTTGCTTATTAATATCCATTGCATTTTCTCTTATTTTATTTATATCAACAGTTGTAGGATTGATTAAATTTGATTGACCAACAGATGTATTTGTTGATTGCATAGGTGGTATACCATTAATATTATTATTACTACTCACATTATTATTAAAATTATTGTTATTACTTATACTATTATTGATAAAGCCATTATTATTTATATTAGAATTTAATGAATTTTTATCTGAAACAAATGAATTTGCCTGATTAGAATTAATAGTATTGTTAGAATCTAATAAACCATTTGTCGAAGGTATACTCTTAAATGGATTATTAATATTAAATGGATTATTAACATCAGAATTAATGCCAACACTATTATTATTTAAATTACTATTTATAACAGAATTTGAATTATTATTAATATTTCCAATTGTATTAATTAAATTACTATTTTCTGAATTTTGTCCTTGATTATCGTTCATTTCCTTAATTTCCTTATCTAATTCTCTTACAGTCATTCTTTCTGCAATTACTTTATCTAACATTTTTATTTGATCATTCTTATTTACTAAATTTAATAAACTTCTCGCATGTCTCTCTGAAATTTTTTCTTTTAACAAAGCATCTTGTATCTCATCTGGTAATGCTAAAAGTCTTAACTTATTTGAAACTACTGATTGAGTTTTTCCCATAGTAGCTGCTAATTGTTCTTGAGTCATACCAGGTTCTAATTCTAAAATTTTCTGATATGTTCTAGCTTCTTCAATTGGAGTTAAATCTCTTCTTTGTAAATTTTCAATAAGAGCTATTTTAGAGCTTTCCTTATCATCCAAATTTTTTACAATAGCTGGAATTTTTGTAAGACCAGCCATAGTAGAAGCTTTATATCTTCTCTCTCCTGCTATTATCTCATATTTGTTTTCAACTTTTCGAACAATAATTGGCTGAATAACACCATGTTCTTTTATAGAAATCGCCAATTCTTTTAAAGCTTGATCATCAAAAACTTCTCTTGGTTGAAATCTATTAGGTATAATATCATCCAAATATAAATATACAACCTCATTATCCATACTAAGCACCCTCTATTCTTTTGAACTATTATCTAAAATATATTATAAAATAAAAAATCCAAATTTACAATGGATTTCTTTTTATTTTATCAATAGTTCGTGGAAATTTTCTAGAAGTATGATTTTTTTTATTAAAAATAACCAAAGATCTATTACTGTTTTCAATTGGTAATTTAAACTTTTTAACATCAACTAAATTCAACGAAAGCTTTTCTAAAAGATTTTCTATATTTTCTAATTCCTCATCACAATTAGCTTTCATAAAAACTAAATTACCTTCTAATTTTAACGCTCTAACAGATATTTCTGTAAGAATTCTAATATTTGCAACTGCTCTTGCTGTAATAATATCAAATTTTTCTTCATTTATCCTAGCATAATCTTCCATTCTAGAATGTATTGTTTTTATATTATTAAGATTTAATTTTTTTATAACATCATTTAAATATATTACTCTTTTATTTAACGAATCAATAAGAGTTATACTTAAATTTGGAAAAAATATTTTTAAAACTATTCCTGGAAAACCTGCGCCACTACCGACATCACATAAAGCTAAATTATCATTTAAATTAACTGCTTTTATTAATGTCAAACTATCATAAAAATGTTTTAAATATACTTCTTCACAAGAAACAATAGTTGTTAAGTTTATTTTTTCATTCCACTCTAATAATAACTTATAAAATTTATCTAATTTATCAAGTTTATCTTCAGTAACTTCTATTTTTAATTTTTCTAATTCATTAATAAAAATTTCTTTATTCATTATAATTCCTCTTTAAATATAACAATAACATAGAAATATCTGAAGGATTTACTCCGCTAATTCTTAATGCTTGCCCAATAGAAATAGGTCTTATTTCATTAAGTTTTTGAATTGCTTCCTTTGCAAGATTTGGAACTTTATTATAATCAATATTATCATTAATTTTTATTTTTTCATATTCCAACATTTTTTTAGCTTCTCTTAATTCCTTAGAAATATATCCTTCGTATTTTATATTAATAACTACCTGTTCTATAACTTCAGTATCAAACTCATTATTTAGAAATCTATTAATATTAGAAAATTCTATTTCAGGTCTTTTTAACAAATCATATAAATTAATACTATCATAAATAATTGTACTACCAATACTTTCTAAATAATTATTTATATCTGCTTTAGGAGTTATCTTAGTATTCTTTAATAATTCAGTCAAAACTTCAATATTAGCAACTTTATTTTTAAACTTTTCATAAACTTCGTCGTCCATAAGACCTATTTCTCTACCATAATTCATAAGCCTTATATCAGCATTATCATGCCTTAATAATAATCTATATTCTGCTCTTGAAGTAAGTAAACGATAAGGATCAATTACACCTTTAGTAACTAAATCATCTATTAATACTCCTATATATGCTTCATTTCTAGAAAGAATTAAAGGAGCTTTACCATCTAATTTTCTAACAGCATTAATACCTGCAATTAATCCTTGCCCTGCTGCTTCTTCATATCCACTAGTACCATTTATTTGTCCAGCAGTATAAAGATTATCAATTAATTTAGATTCTAATGTAGGCTTTAATTGTTTAGAATCTATTGCATCATACTCGATTGCATAAGCATATTTTACTATTTCAGCATTCTCTAAACCTGGTAAGCTATGAACCATTTTTTCTTGTACATCATGAGGCATACTAGTAGAAAAACCTTGTATATAAATATCATCATAGAATAAGCTTTCTGGTTCTAAAAAGATTTGATGTCTATCTTTATCAGCAAACTTAACAATTTTATCTTCGATAGAAGGACAATATCTAGGACCAACTCCTTCAACATATCCACCATACATACTAGATTTTGTTAAATTCTCTTTTATTATTTTATGCGTTTCTAAAGTAGTATAAATTAAATAGCATGGAATTTGTTTATCAACATCATATTCCACTTTTTTTGAAAAAGAAAAGTTATACAACTTATCATCACCAGGCTGAATAACTGCTTTAGAATAGTCAATTGATGATTTTTTAATTCTAGGAGGAGTTCCTGTTTTTAAACGTTTTATATTAAATCCTAATCTTTTTAAACTATCACTTAAATAAAGTGAAGGTTTTTCATCATGAGGACCACTTGAAATTTTAGTTGAACCATAAAGAATCATACCTTTTAAATAAGTTCCAGTAGTAATAATAACGCAATTACCAAAAACTTCTTTTCCGTCTGCTAGAATAACACCTTTAATTTTTTTATCATCAACAATTAAATCTTCGACCATGGCTTCTAAAATTTCCAAATTTTCTTGATTTTCCAATGTTTTTAACATTTCCTTTTTATAAGTAATTTTATCAGCCTGAGCTCGTAATGCTCTTACAGCTGGTCCTTTTTTTGTATTAAGCATCTTCATCTGTAAAAAACTCTTATCAATATTTTTACCCATCTCTCCACCAAGAGCATCTATTTCCCTAACAACAATTCCCTTTGCTGGACCACCGATTGAAGGATTACAAGGCATATCTGCAATATTTTCTTTATTACCAGTAATCAAAATTGTTTTCTTACCTAACCTAGCACTAGCAAGACAAGCTTCACATCCAGCATGTCCTCCACCTATAACAATTATATCATATTTCATAATATCACTTCCAATAAATCTATTGTATTATATAATAAATAATATTAAAAAAAAAGATATAAAATATCTTTCAAAAAAAATTATTTCTTCTTTTTAAAACAAACAAGTATTACAATTATTAAATAAATAATAAATAACGAAACATTCCAAACAATTAAACTTTTAGTTACACTAGGTCTAATAATATAATTAAGTATAATCATCATTAAAGTATATAAAACACTTGCGGATAACAAATCTTCAATCGATTTATTCTTTATACTTGGTAAAATAACAGATAAAAATATCAACAACTCAGAAAAAATTAAAAATCCAAAAGAAATTAATTCATTAGTTGTTTTCTCTAAATCTCCAAGACCAAAAAACAATAAAAAACTTAATGCAACGATTAATATAAATACTAATGATTTTTTTAAAATACTATTTTTCATTTTTACTTCCTTTCATTAACTAATTTAATAATATTAAATTACAATCACTTTCCTAAACAAAATTGACTAAACAATTGATCTATTAATTCTTCACTATAATTTTCACCCAAAATATCACCTAATTTTGTCCATATTTGTTTGATATCAATTTCTATCATATCAACAGGCATATTTAATTCAATGCCTTTTTCAACATCATTTAAAATATTTAAAGCATCTTTTGCTAAAGTTATCTGCCTAACATTAGTAAAAATCTCACAATTATTTTCTTCTATTTCTTCTAAATTAAACATTTCAACAATCTTATTTTTTAAACTTTCAATACCATCAATACTAATTGTATCAGTATAAATTACATTTTTTAATTCAAATTCACTTAAATCTAAATTATTTTTTAAATCTCTTTTATTAACAACTACTATATATTTCTTATTTTTTAATTTGCTAATAATATTTTTTTCTTCAAGAGTCAATAATTCGTTATTATTTAATACTAGAACAACAAGATCTGCTTTATTCATTTGTTCTATACTCTTTTCTACACCAAACTTTTCTACCACATCATCAGTTTCTCTAATCCCTGCTGTATCTATAAAATTAACTGCTATACCATTTAAAGTAATACTTCCTTCAACAATATCCCTAGTAGTTCCAGCAATATCTGTAACGATAGCTTTATTTTCCCCTAAAATTTTATTCAAAATACTACTTTTCCCAACATTTGGCTTACCAACTATAGCAATATTTATTCCATTTTTGATTATTTTTCTAGATAAAGATTCTTTAACAATATTATTAAGTGACTCTCTCATAATATTAACTTGTTGTTTAATATTTTCTATTGTAATAACTTCTGCATCTTCATATTCTGGATAATCAATATTAACTTCAATATTTGCTAATAATTTTAACAAATCTTCACGAAAACTTCTAATAATGCTAGAAAGTCTTCCCTCTAATTGACTAATCGAAATTTCTCTTGCTTTTTCTGTTTTTGAATTAATAATATCCATAACAGCTTCAGCTTTTATTAAATCTATTCTCCCATTTAAATATGCTCTTTTAGTAAATTCACCAGCACTTGCTAACCTAGCACCTTTTAAAATCATTATTTCAAGTATTTTATTAGTAGTAGCTATCCCGCCATGACAATTTATCTCTACAATATCTTCAGTAGTATAAGTTTTTGGTGACTTCATTATAGAAACTAAAACTTCATCAATTATTTTATTTTCAAAAATAATATGACCATAGTTTATTGTATGTGAATCAACCTTTGTTAAATCTTTACCTTTAAAACAAGAATTAACAAGTTCAATACATCCATTACCACTAAGTCTTACAATTGAAATTGCGCCCTTAGAAAGTGCTGTTGAAATTGCTACAATAATATCATTCATAACATCACCATTATATATATAATAAAATTAATCTTCTCTAGGTTTTATAACAACACATCTATTAGGTTCTTCCCCAATACTTTCTGTATAAACATACTTATCATCGTTTAAAGCATTATGAATTATTCTTCTTTCATAAGAATTCATTGGTTCAAGTTTAGCTTCAATTTTAGACTTTGCAACATCACGTGCAATTTTATAAACCATTCTCTCAAGATTTTTTTGTTGTTTTAATTTATACTCACCAACATCTAAATTAAACTTATAAAAAAAGCCTAATTCATTATAAATAACTTGACGAACTACAATACCTAATGCGGACATATTTTTTCCATCTTTACCTATCAATAAACTGTTATTATCACTATATAAAGTAATACTTAAAACACCATCACGCTTCTTAGCTTCTATCTTTGTATCAAATCCCATATCTTTAGTTAATTTTAATGTAAACTCTTTTATAAAGTCATCAATATCACTTTTTTTAACAATTTCAGCTTCATATTTTTTTGCTTTAAATATTCCATTTTTCTGCTCAGTAAACTTACAAATTATATCATCTTCTGATACTTTTAAATTTTCTATAGCTTCATTTAAAGCTTCTTCTTCAGATTTTCCAGTAAAAACATATTTTTTCATATCTAAACCTTCTCTCTTTTAACTAATAAATTTTGTCCTATTGTAAACAAATTAGTAGTTATCCAATAAATATTAAGAGCTGAAGACATAAATACTGACATAACCAAAATCATAACAAACATAATTTTATTCATCGATTTAACTTGTTCATTGTCAGGATTACTTGCAGAATTAAACTTTAATGAATAATAAGTAGACAATCCAACCAAAATAGTAATAATTATATAAATAAAATTTCCATTAGTAAGACCAGTTACTGGAGTTGTTCCCAATTGAAAACCTATAAAATTCTCTTCAAAAATAGCTGGTACTCTATTTATAGCCTCTAAAAAAGCTATAAACAAAGGAAGTTGCAACATTGCATATAAACAACCAGCAATTGGATTTATATTATACTTTTTATAAATGAAAGCCATCTCTTGAGACTTTCTCATCATCGAATCATTATCTTTTTTATTAGCATATTTTTTTTCTAATTTATCTAATTCTGGCTTTGCTTTTTGCATAAGTTCAGACTGTATTGCTGTTTTTCTAGTAATTGGGAAAGCAATAAAACGAATTAACAAACTTGTAATAATAAGAGCTAACCCATTACTCTTAACAAATTCACCTATTGTTAAAATAACCCAAGCAAGTGGTTTTATAAACACACTTGTCCAAATACCTTCATATCCGCCACTAGTAACATTAAAATCTTTACAACTAGGTAAACTATTAACATCAACCTCATTCTCAATATATAAATTTATAGTTTCTTCATCTTCTGGCCTACATAATATATTTTCCGTTAAACTTTGACCTGTTGTAGGATTCATAACAACCTTATTATCAGAATTTTTTAATTGTTTTGTACAGCCAGCTGAAACAAATAATAACAACAACAACAAAACAATTAGCTTATTTTTATTTTTATGCTTCATTAATTTTCTCCTTATAATAATTATTTATCATATCAATTAAATATTTATAATCTCTTTCTTTTTGTTCAAAATTCAAATCAATATAACTATTCCTTATTATTATAATATAATCAAAACCATTTTGGTAGTATTTTTTATATTTATCTATAATATAACGAAGTTGTCTTTTATATTTATTCCTATAAACAGCCTTACCCAACTTCTTACTAACAGAAATTCCAAATCTATAAATATCTAACTTATTTTCATAAACATAGACAACATAACTCTTGTTTTTAAAAAATCTTCCATTATGAATTATATTATAAAAATCTTTGCTTTTTTTTACTGTATGATAACGATTCATAAGACACCTCAATTTATTTCAACAAAAAAAGCCACTGAAAACAGTGGTATTTTAAACTAATTTTTTACGTCCTTTACTTCTTCTTTTATTTAAAACTTTTGTCTTAACACGTGCAAAAAAACCATGCTTTTTAGCTTTTTTTCTATTATTTGGCTGATAAGTTCTCTTCATAATTCCACCTCCAAACTAAAGTCTATATTATTATAATAATCAATAAATTATTTGTCAATTAAAATATTAACATTAAAAAATAAAGATTACAATACATATTTTAAGTTATCAACATAATTAACAGACTTGTTAATAACTACAAAATAACATGTTAATAAAAAAATGTGGAAAATGTGGAAAAATCAAAAAAATATTCAAAACAAAGCAAAAAAACTATGGAAAACTTTGTTAATAAATTGTGGATATTTTTTTTTATTATTTTTTGCTTTTCTTTTTTCCACATTTAAGTTAAAATATCATATAGATTTGCTCGGAATTCTATCAGGGGGTGATTATGAATATGGATAATTCTGTTTTATGGTCTAAAATTTTAGAAAAAATAAAAAGTGAAATAAATTCTCTATCATATCAAACCTGGTTCGAAGAAACAAAATTATATGATTTAAATAGGGGAGTTGCAAAAATATTAGTACCATATGCACTACATAAAGATCATTTAGCAAATAATTACAAAAAATTAATAGTCTCCTGTTTTATAGAAGAAATTGGAGAATCCGTCGAATTAGAATTTCTAATTCAAGAAGATTTAACACAAGAAGATGAAGTAACAAATTCTCAAATAATTGAAAATAATATATATAATGATAATACATTTGAATCTAATCTAAATAAAAAATATACATTTGATAACTTTATTGTAGGTAACAGTAATCGTTTTGCACATGCAGCTGCCTTAGCAGTGGCAGAAAAACCTGGTGAAACATATAATCCTTTATTTATATACGGGAATAGTGGGTTAGGAAAAACTCATTTAATGCATGCAATTGGAAATTATATAGAAAAACATAGTAAAAAGAGAATTCTTTACGTAACTAGTGAAACCTTTGTATCAGAATTTGTTGAAATAACAAAAAAACAAGAGAATAAAAATAATTTTGAATACATTGACTTTTTTAAACAAAAATATAGAAATATAGATGTATTAATAATAGATGACATTCAATTTTTAGCTGGTGCTACTGAATCACAAAAAGAATTTTTTCATACATTTAATAACTTATATGGTGAAAATAAACAAATAATTATTTCATCAGACCGGTCACCAAACGATTTAAAAGTATTTGAAGATAGATTACGTACAAGATTTAGTTGGGGATTACCAGTAAATATATATCCACCAGATTTTGAATTAAAAATTGCTATTTTAAAAAAAAGAATAGTAGGAGAACAAGTAACAAAAGAAATACCAGAACAAGTAATAGAATATATGGCATCTAACATAGGAACAGATATAAGACAACTAGAAGGTAGTGTAAATAGATTAATGGCATATTCAACAATGATGGGAGCAGAAATTGATTTAAACTTAGCAATAGAAGCCTTAAAAGATTACGTAAATAAAGGATTTAGCGAAAAAAATGATGTTAGTAGAATTCAAAAAATAGTAGCAGATTACTTTAAAATATCAATTGAAGATTTAAAATCAAAAAAAAGAAATGCTGATATTGCATTTCCAAGACAAATAGCAATGTACTTATGTAGAAAACTTACCGATGAATCGTTTCCTAAAATAGGTATAGAATTTGGAGGAAAAGATCATTCAACTGTTATGCATTCTTGTGAAAAAATAGAACAAGAAATAAAAACAAACAAAAACTTTGCTGAAACTATTGATAAACTAGAAAAAGATATTCATAATTAACACTATATAAACACTTTATTCACAGATTAAAAATAAAAATATATTAAAAAATAAAGAAAAATAAAAGTTATCAACAATATCCACAGTAATAATAATAAAATATATATAAATAAAAGAAAGAAGGAACAAATATGAAATTAAAAATAAAAAGAGAATTATTATTAGAAAATTTAAACAAAGTATCAAAAGCTATATCTACAAAAAATTTAATACCAACCTTAGCAGGAATAAAATTTGATTTAACAGATAATGGATTAACATTAACTGCTTCAAATAATGATATAACAATTCAAAAATTTATAAAAATTGAAGAAAATAACATGTCAGTGGAAAAAGAAGGAATAATTATAATACAAGGTAAAGAAATACTTGATATAGTAAGAATAATTAAAGAAGAAGAAATAAATATAGAAGTAATTGACGAATTAAAAGTATTAATATATACAGATGATGAAAAAATTAAATATGATTTAAATGTAATAAACAAAAATGAATATCCAAATGTTAATTTAGAAAAAAGTGACAATTATGTAGTAATAAGTTCTGAACAATTATTAAATATAGTAAAAGAAACAGCATTTGCTACATCAACAGATGAATCAAGACCAGTATTAACAGGAATTAATTTTAAAATTAATGGTGATATATTAGAATGTAGTGCAACAGATTCATATAGACTAGCTAAAAAAGAAATTAGACTTACAAAACCTGTAGAAGAAATATATAATATTATAATACCGGGAAAAAATATAATTGAATTTAGTAGAATAATTGATGATAAAGAAGGGGAAATAAAATTACATATATTTAACAATAAAATATTATTAGAAGAAAATGATTTATTATTTCAATCTAGATTAATAAACGGTAATTATCCAAATACATCAAAATTAATACCTGAAGATTCTATATTAAAAATAACAGCAAATTTATCACAATTATATAATGTTATAGAACAAGCTAGTATATTAACTAATGATAAAGAAAAAAATATTGTATCTTTATCAACAAATGGAAATCTTTTAATTATGAAATCAGTATCTAATGAAAAAGGTAAAGCTGAAATGAAAATGAATATCGAAAAAAATAATAACGAAGATATCACGATAGCATTTAGTGCAAAATATATGATGGAGGCTTTAAATGCATTAAATACTGAAAATGTAGAAATGTCATTTATAGGAGAAGTTAAACCAATAACTTTAAAAAATACTGAAGAAGATGGATTAATACAATTAGTGGTACCTATTAGAACATATTAGAATAAAAAATGACAAAAAACGACATATATTAATGATAAAATATATCCCATATTTTTCAAAAGGGGGATATATATGGAAAATTATGAAATTAATGAAGATACGTATGCAATTATTTCATTATGTGTAGGAACAACAAAAATAATAGAAAAATATGGTGAACAAACAATAAATAACGATGCATACAAAGTAATGGATGAAAGCTGTAAATACTATGGTAGTAGTTACAAAGGAAGACTAACTGCAGCTAAAAGTATATTAGAATGCAGTTATAAGTTGCCAATTTTAATAGAAGAGAGTAGTTGTTTAATTTTTTTCCCAACAAAGTCATCACTTTTAGCTGATTGTTGTTGGATAAACTTAAATAGTATTAAAAAAACTGAAAAAATAGGAAAAAACACAAAAATTACTTTCAATAATGGAAAAGAATTAATAATTGAAACATCCAAACTATCGTTAGATAATCAAATTTATAGAGCTACTAGATTAGAATCATTAATAAAAAAAAGAATAAATGCAAAAAAAAGGGATTAATCCCTTTTTTTATTGGTATAAAGCTTTATTTTATGATATAATTATATTGTATGTATGGGAATACTAATAATAGGTTAAGGTGTAAATATGGGCAAATTTAAGTTTATTTATGATAATTCGCAAATTAAATTTAATAAATTTTAGAAATTATAAAAAAATAACCATTACTTTTGACAAAAAGATAAATATTTTTATAGGAGATAATGCTCAAGGAAAAACAAATATACTAGAAAGTATTTATTTTTTAGCTTTAACTAAATCATACCGTACAACAGATTTAAATTTAATAAATAAAAAATACGAAAATGCAAAAGTAAAAGGGGAAATAAAAAATAATAACATATTTAAAAGTTTAACTATTGAATTAAGCCATGAAAAGAAAAAAGTTAAGGTTAATAACAATGAAATAAAAAAAATATCAGAATATATTACGAATTTAAATGTAATATTAATGTCTCCAGAAGATATTAATATACTACAAGGAACACCTGCAGAAAGGAGAAATTTTCTTAATATCGAACTAAGTCAATTATCTAAAAATTATATAAAAAAATATAATGAATTTAATAAGATTTTAAAAATAAGAAACAATTATTTAAAAATGTTATATAAAAGTTCTAATACAGATTATAGATATTTAGATAGTGTTACTGAAAACTTAATTGAAAGAGAAATAGAGATTTATCAAGAAAGAAAGAAATTTATAGATTTTATTAATAATAGAATTGATAAAATATATGAAAATATAACAGGAATAAAAAATTTTAAAGTAATATATGAAACAAATGTAGATTTGGAAGATTTCTCAAAAGAAAAAATAAGAAAAAAGTTAATTCAAAAATATCAGAGCTCATTAAAAAAAGAAATAGAAAACGGCATGACTATTTATGGACCACATCGAGATGATTTACGGTTTTTAATAGATAATGACGATATAAAAATATATGGTTCGCAAGGGCAACAAAAGATTTCTATAATTGCCCTTAAATTATCAGAAATAGAAATATTTAAAGAGATGACTAATACATATCCAATATTATTATTAGATGATGTTTTTAGTGAATTAGATATAAAAAATAGAAATAAACTAATAGGTTACATAAATAAAGATATACAAGTAATAATTACAACTAATGATACAAGAGGAATTAATAGAAAATTTTTAGAAGAAGCAAAAATATTTAAAGTAAAAGATGGAATAGTAACAGAAAAGGTGGGAAAAAAATAATGGATAAAAATAATGAAAAATATGATTCATCATCAATCCAAGTTTTAGAAGGATTAGAAGCAGTTAGAAAAAGACCTGGAATGTATATAGGAACAACAGGCGCAAGAGGACTTCATCATTTAGTATGGGAAATAGTAGATAATGCTATTGATGAAGCTTTAGCAGGGTATTGTGATTTAATAACTATTACAATAGGAAAAGAAAATACAATAAGAGTTACTGATAATGGTCGTGGAATACCAACAGATATTCATCCTAAAACAGGAAAGTCAACTGTTGAAACAGTATATACCGTACTTCATGCCGGTGGAAAATTTGGTGGCGGTGGCTATAAAGTATCTGGAGGTTTACATGGTGTTGGTGCCAGTGTAGTAAATGCTTTGTCGTCATGGTTAGAAGTAGAAGTTCATAAAGATGGTAATATTTATCAACAAAGGTATGAAAATGGCGGACATCCAGTAAGTCCCTTGAAAATAATAGGTGAATGTGATAATAGTGATACTGGAACAATAGTAACTTTTTTGCCTGATCCTGAAATATTTGAAGAAACAACAATATTTGATTATGATATATTAAAACAGAGAATAAGAGAATTAGCATTTTTAAATAGAGGTTTAACTTTAAAGTTATATGATGAAAGGACAGACACTGAAGATGTTTTTATGTATGAAGGTGGAATTTCTGAATATGTAAAAATGATAAATCAAAATAGAACTCCTATTCATGAAACTATTTTAGATATAAATGGTACAGAAAATGATATTTCAATTGAAGTTGCAATGCAATATAATGAATCATATACTGGATGCATATATTCGTTTGTAAATAACATAAATACACCTGAAGGTGGAACTCATGAAGAAGGTGTAAGATTAGCCTTAACTAGAATATTAAATAAATATGCTACAAATAATAATCTTTTAAAAAATAATGATGATAGTTTATTATTTGATGACGTTAAAGAAGGAATTACATTAATTGTATCTTGTAAACATCCAAATCCCCAATTTGAAGGTCAAACTAAAACAAAATTAGGAAATATTGAAGTAAGACAAATTGCAAGTAAAATTTTTGGAGAAGGTTTAGAAAGATTTCTAATGGAAAATCCTAACCAAGCTAGAGTAATTATTGAAAAAGCAATGACAGCTTCACGTGCTAGAGTAGCAGCTAAAAAAGCTCGAGAATTAACAAGAAGAAAAGGTGATCTTGAAATTACTAACTTTTATGGTAAATTGACTGATTGTAAGAGTAAAGATCCGAGTGAGTCAGAAATATTTCTTGTCGAGGGTGATTCAGCTGGTGGTTCTGCTAAAAAAGGAAGAGACTATATGACTCAAGCTATATTGCCATTAAGAGGAAAAATTTTAAATGTTGAAAAAGCAAGACTAGATAGAGCTCTTGGTAATGAAGAAATAAGGACAATGATTACAGCTTTTGGTACAGGAATAGGTGAAGATTTTGATATTTCAAAATTAAGATATGACAAAATTATAATAATGACTGATGCCGATGTTGATGGTTCACATATAAGAATTTTGTTATTAACATTATTTTATCGATTTTTTAGAGAAGTTGTTGAAAAAGGTCATGTATATGCAGCTCAACCACCATTGTTTAAAGTAGTTTATGGAAAAAATATAAAATATGTTTTAAATGAAGAAGAACGAGATGAATATTTAAAAACTCTTCCAGAAAATGCAAAATATACAATAACAAGAATGAAAGGTTTAGGAGAAATGGATGCTGATGAGCTTAGAGATACTACTATGGCAAAAGAAAATAGAATATTAAGACAAATAACAGTAGAAGATGCTATTAGTGCTGATGAAGTATTTAAAACTTTAATGGGTGACGATGTAGAACCAAGAAAAGATTTTATTGAAAAGAATGCAAAATATGTAAGTAACTTGGATATATAGGAGGTTTTTATGGATAGGTTAGAACAGAATAATATAGTAAAAGAAGTCCAAACATCTTTTTTGGAATATTCTATGAGCGTTATTGTAGCACGTGCATTACCAGATTTAAGAGATGGATTAAAACCAGTTCATAGAAGAATATTATATTCAATGTATGAATCAGGTTACACTCCAGATAAACAACATCGTAAATGTGCAAGAATTGTTGGAGATGTAATGGGAAAATATCATCCGCATGGCGATTCTAGTATATATGAAGCAATGGTTAGAATGGCTCAAGATTTTAGTTATAGATACATGTTAGTTGATGGTCATGGTAATTTTGGAAACATGGATGGTGATGGTGCCGCAGCAATGCGTTACACAGAAGCACGATTATCTAGAATAAGTCTTGAATTATTAAGAGATATAAATAAAGATACAGTAAATTTTGTAGCAAATTTTGATGAAACAGAAAAAGAACCAGAAGTAATTCCTAGTAGATTTCCAAATATATTAGTTAATGGAACAATGGGAATTGCTGTAGGTATGGCTACAAATATCCCACCTCATAATTTAGGTGAAGTAATTGATGGATGCATAGCATATATTGATAATAATGAAATAACACCATTGGAACTAATGAATTATATAAAAGGTCCAGATTTTCCTACAGGAGCAATAATACTAGGAAATAGTGGAATAAAAAAAGCTTACGAAACAGGTAGAGGGACAATAACTATAAGATGTAAAGCTAATATTGAAGAAAATAATAACAAACACAGAATTGTAATTACCGAGATACCATATGGAATAAATACTTTGGAATTAAAAAATAGAATTGCTGAACTAGTAAGAGATAAAGTATTAGAGGGAATTGCTGATTATCACGAAGAAACTAATATTGAAAATGGCGTAAAAATAGTAATTACATTAAAAAAAGAAGCAAATCCAAATGTAGTGTTAAATAATTTATATAAACATACACCATTACAATCAACTTTTGGAATAATTTTCTTAATGTTAGACAAAGGTGTACCAAAAACACTAAATATAAAAGAAATAATAAGTAAATATATTGATTATCAACGTGAAGTAATAATAAGAAGAACTAAATTTGAATTGAATAAAGCAGAAGCTAGAGCACATATACTAGAAGGATATAAAATAGCATTAGACAATTTAGATGCTGTAATAAACATAATAAGAAATGCAGAAACTGATTTAGAAGCAAAAGACAAACTAATGAGCAATTTTAATTTAAGTGAAGCTCAAACTGATGCAATTTTAGAATTAAAATTAAGAAGACTAACAGGATTAGAAAGAGATAAAATTGAAGAAGATTTAAAAGAAACACTAGAATTAATTAGTGAATTAAAATCTATATTAGCAAGTGATGAAAAAATTAATAACATAATAAAAAATGAGATGCTTGAAATAAAAGAAAAATATTCGGATGAAAGAAGAACAACAATAGATATGTCTGCAATTGATTATATTGAAGATGAATCATTAATTCCTGTTGAAGATATTATAGTAGCTCTTACAAACAAAGGATATATAAAAAGAGTACCAAATGATACTTTTAGAACTCAAAATCGTGGTGGAGTTGGAATAAAAGGTATGACAACAAATGAAGAAGATTTTCCAGAAAAATTAGTAACAATGAAAACTCATGATTATATATTGATGTTTAGTAATTACGGAAAAGTATATAGAATGAAAGGATATGAAATACCAGAATTTAGCAGACAATCAAAAGGACTGCCAATTGTTAATTTATTACCATTAGAAAAAGATGAAAGAATAACTTCTATTGTAACAATTATGGCGGCAAACGAAGAAAATAAATATTTAGTATTTGTTACAAAATTAGGATTAATTAAGAGAACAGAAATGACTGAATTTGAAAGTATAAGAAATAATGGGAAAAAAGCAATTATATTGAAAGATAACGATGAGTTAATTTCTGTTCGAAAAACTAATGGAGAAAAACAGGTTATAATTGGTGCATCAAATGGCCGCTTAGTAAGATTCTTTGAAACAGAAGTAAGAATAATGGGACGTGGAAGTTCAGGAGTAAGGGGAATAGATTTAAAAGATAATGAAGTTGTAGTAGGTGCAGAGATTGTAACAGAAAATGAAGAAGTACTTAACGTAACAGAAAATGGATATGGTAAAAAAACTTCAATTAATGAATATAGATTAACACATAGAGGAAGTAAAGGAGTTAAGACATTAAATATAACTGAAAAAAATGGAAATTTAATTTCATTAAAAACAGTAAATGGCGATGAAGATTTAATAATAATTACTGATAATGGAATGACTATAAGAATTTCATTAGATCAAATTTCAACATTAAGTAGAAATACACAGGGAGTAAGATTGATAACATTAAAAAATAATCAAAAAGTTTCTACAGTTGTAATAGTGGATAAAGAAATTGAGGAAGAAAATAGTTAAGTAGCTAAATATATTTGAAAATTAAATAAATATGTAGTAAAATAATTTTGATGCAATAAGTACAGCGGAATCAGGTCAGGATTGGAAAATAGCAGCCTTAACGTAATAAGTACTTATGTGCATCTTTTTTTTGGAGTGATTATATGAAAAATGATGAATATTATATGAATATAGCATATAATGAAGCATTAAAGGCATATAAAAAAGGTGAGGTACCAGTGGGTGCAATAATTGTTTCTAATGATAGTGGTAAAATAATAGCGAAAGCTCATAATTTAAGAGATAGTAGTCAAATAATAACAAAACATGCTGAAATTATTGCAATAGAAAAAGCAAATAAGAAAATGAAAAATTGGAGATTAATTAATTGCAGAATTTATACTACATTAAAACCATGTAGGATGTGTCAAGAAGTTATAAATAGTTGCAAATTAGAAAAGGTAATTTACTCTTCAGAATCAAATAATGAGGTAATATTAAAAACAAAAATAGTTCAAATAAATTCAAATACTATTGTTAGTAATACTACAGAACTAATAAAAAAAGCATTTTTAAAAATAAGAAAAAAATATAAAGAAAAATAAAACTTTTCTTTTTTTTTACTAAAAATTAAAAAAAGTAACTTTATATGAGAAAAAGATAATTTTCAGAGAAATAAAACAGTGGAAAAAAATGTTACACGTGAAACATAAAAAAAGAAAACGAAGCTAAAAAACCAAAATATTTCCCGGGAAATAAAACAGTGGAAAAAAGAAATGTTACACGTGAAACATAAAAAAGAGAACGAAGCTAAAAAGCCAAAATATTTCCCGGGAAATAAAACAGTGGAAAAAAGAAATGTTACACGTGAAACATAAAAAAAGAAAACGAAGATAAAAAGAACTAAAATGTTTTCTGGGAAATAAAACAGTGGAAAAAAGAAATGTTACACGTGAAATATAAAAAAGAGAACGAAGCTAAAAAGCTAAAATATTTCCCGGGAAATAAAGCAGTGGAAAAAAGAAATGTTACACGTGAAACATAAAAAAGAGAACGAAGCAAAAAAGCAAAATATTTCCCGGGAAATAAAGCAGTGGAAAAAAGAAATGTTACACGTGAAACATAAAAAAGAGAACGAAGCAAAAAAGCCAAAATATTTCCCGGGAAATAAAACAGTGGAAAAAAGAAATGTTACACGTGAAACATAAAAAAGAGAACGAAGTTAAAAAGCCAAAATATTTCCCGGGAAATAAAACAGTGGAAAAAAGAAATGTTACACGTGAAACATAAAAAAAGAGAACGAAGCTAAAACACTAAAATATTTCCCGGGAAATAAAATGGAGAATAAATAATGCTATATATAAAATAAAAATGTGGAAAAAATTTTATAATAATAAATATTTATATGATATAATAATATAAATAAATGAAAGGAGGCAAAATGAAATATCAAGCATTATATAGAAAATATCGACCTAAAAACTTTGATGAAGTCTCTGGACAAAAAATTACTGTTAAAATATTGAAAAATTCAATAAGAAATAAAAAAATTGCTCATGCGTATTTGTTTTATGGCCCAAGAGGAACAGGAAAAACATCTATTGCAAAAATTTTTTCTAGAGCAGTTAATTGCTTAGATAATAATAATGGAATACAATGTGAAAAGTGTAATAATTGTTTATTATCAAACGAAAAAGAATGCGTTGATATAATTGAGATAGATGCTGCATCAAATAACGGAGTTGATGAAATTAGAGAATTAAAAAATAAAGTTAATTTTGTTCCTTCAGAATTAAAATATAAAGTATATATCATTGATGAAGTGCATATGTTATCTATTGGTGCATTTAATGCATTATTAAAAACATTGGAAGAACCACCAGAACATATAATTTTTATATTAGCAACAACAGAAATTAATAAAGTTCCAGCAACAATTATATCAAGATGTCAGACTCTTGAATTTATGAAAATAAAAGAAAATGATATAAAAGAAAAATTAAAGGAAATATCGGAAAAAGAAAAAATAAAAATTGAAAATAATGCTATTGAAGAAATAGCAAAATATTCAAATGGTGGATTACGAGATGCAATAGGATTATTAGAAAAAGCAATTTCATATTCAGAAGATGAAATAAATATTAATACAATAAAAGAAATATCTGGAAACATATCAGACGAAGAATTGCAAAATTTTTTATTGCTATTTGAAAATAAAAATATAGAAGCGATTTTAAATAAAATAAACGAATTTTATAATAATGGAATAGATTTAATAAAATTAACCAATGATTTAATAGAATATGAAAAAAATATAATAATTAATCAAAAAGAATACAATTCAAACAAATGTTTGATTATAAAAAAATTAGATGAATTATCAAATAGCATGAAAAAGTCAGAAAACCCAAAAATAATTTTTGAGGTAACACTATTGGATATGATGCTAGATGAAAATAATAATAGTAGTAATAATAAGAAGAATGTAATTAAAAAAAATGAAGAAGAAATAAATATTAATCAAACGCAAAATATAAAAAACGATTTAAAAAAAATAAGAGTATCAAATACATTGTGTAATCCGGAAAAACAAATAATAATAGATATAAGGAATAAATGGAATGAGTTGAAAAATTTAGCATTTGATACAGAATATGGAAATTTAGCTAGATTATTAAGTTCTGATATAATGCCAGTAGCAGCAAGTAGTCAAAATATAATTTTAACATCGAAGCTTATAGGTATTTCAGAACAAATAAATAACGATATATATAAAGTAGATGAAATATTTGAAAAAATTTTTCAAAAAAAATATAAAACAATTTGTTTATCAGAAACCGAATGGAATCAATACATAGAAATGTATAAAGTAGATAAAAATAGTTTTAAATATATAGAAGAAAATGATATAGTAAAAAATGAAAAAAATAATTTACGAAAAAAAGCAAGAGAATTATTTGAAGAAATATAGAAAGAAGGAAAAAAATATGAATATGCAAGCATTAATGCGCCAAGCGCAAAATTTACAAAAAGATATGTTAAAAATACAAGAAGAAATAGAAAAAACAGAATTTGAAGGTGAAAATTCGTTAGTAAAAGTAAAAGTTAATGGAAAGAAAGAAATATTATCAATTAATATTGATAAATCAGCAAATATGGATAAAGAAGATATAGAAATGTTGGAAGATATGATTATGGTTGCAATAAATAACGCTTTTAAAAAAGTAGATACTTTGAAAGAACAAAAAATGTCAAAATTTGGTAATATACCAGGAATATTTTAATGTATCCAGAAAGTCTAAAAAATTTAATAGAAAGTTTTAAATTATTACCAGGAATAGGTGAAAAAACTGCAGAAAGACTAGCTTTTTATTTAATTAATGAGGATATAGAAAAAACAGATTTTTTTGCCAACTCAATAAAAGAAGCCAAAGAAAAAATACGAAGATGTAGTATATGCAATAGTATAACCGATAAAGAGATATGTGATATATGTAACAATCAGTTGCGTTCAAAAAAAATTTTATGCATTGTTGAAGATCCAAAAAGTATATTTTTATTTGAAAAAATAGGAACATATAATGGACAATATCATGTAATAAATGGGCTAATATCACCTCTTGATGGTATTGATCCTGATGATATAGGTCTTGAAAAATTAATAAAAAGAATTAATAATAATAGTTTTCAAGAAATAATTATTGCTGTAAAACCTAGTATTGAAGGAGAAACAACTGCATTATATATAAAAAAAATAATTGAAGGTTTGAACATAAAGGTTACAAGAATTGCAAGTGGCATTCCAATTGGAACAGATATTGAATATATAGATACAATGACTTTGGAAAGAGCACTTAACGATAGAAAAGAAATAGAATAAAAATAAAAAAATTTTCATAATTTTTAACGAGGTGAATTATGAAAAAAATTTCTATGATAATAAAAAAAATAATTTTTGCAATTTTATTGTTATATACATATAATTTAATTGGCGCACCAATAAATTTGATAATTCCTATAAACTGTATTACGGTTATTATTGTAACACTATTAGATTTACCAGGTTTTGCTCTACTTTTAATAATTCTTAAATTATTCTATTAAGGAGGCATTATGGTTGAAAAAAATAAAATTGATGAATTTAAAATATTATTAGACAGATATATAAAAAAAGATAAAATTAATCATGCCTATTTAATAGAAACAAATTATAATGATAGGATAGAAATTGCCAAAACATTGATTAAAAAAATATTAAGCTTTGAAAAAAATGAAAAAATAGAGAATTTAGAAAAAAATTCTGATATTCAATTTATAAAAACAAATTTACAAACAATAAAAAAAGAAGAAATTATTAATTTAAAAGATAAATTTAAAACAAAATCTATTTATAATTCAAAAAGGATATATGTAATTGAAGAAGCAGAAAAATTAAATAATTCATCAGCAAATACATTATTAAAATTTTTAGAAGAACCAAATGAAGATATTATTGCGATTTTAATTACAGTAAATAGAAATATTGTCATAAATACTATAATTTCTCGCTGTCAAATAATTAGGTTTTATGTTCCTGAAATCATTAATAATGAGTATAACATCGATTATATTAATAAGATTTTTAAATTTGTTATAACTATAGAAAATAAGAAAGAAAAGGCAATTGCATATACAAATAATATTTATACCAAAGAAATATTAGACAGGACAAGCCTAGCTGAATTTTTAAAAAATATATTATACATTTATAGCGATACTCTTTATTTTATAAATAATGTAGAACTTAATTATTTTCACAATTACAAAGATAAAATATCTGAAATAGCTAAATTTAACGATGTAAAAACAATAAAAAATAAAATAAACGCAATTAATATGTGCATAAATAGAATAAAGTACAATCCAAATATAAAACTATTATTGGATAAATTAATTATTTCAATGAGTGGAGTTGATTTAAATGAGTAAAGTAGTTGGTGTAAAATTTAAAAATTCTAATCGAATATTTTATTTTTTATTAGACGATATAGACGTAAAAAAAGGAGAAAAAGTTATAGTAGATACAGAAAGAGGATTACAACTAGGTATTATAACAACAAATGAAATAGATACATCAAATGAAAAAATAGAAAAAGTATTAAAAAAAATAGTTAGATTAGCAACTATTGATGATATAAATAGACAAGAGGAAAATGAAAAAACAGCAGTAGAAGCTTTAGAAAATGCAAAAAAAATAGCAAAAAAGTTAAATTTAAATATGAATTTTATAGATTGTAATTTTACACTTGATAAAAATCAATTAATATACAATTTTGTTTCTGATGAAAGAGTAGACTTTCGAGAATTAGCAAAAAAATTAGCATCTATTTATAAAACACGTATAGAATTAAGACAAATAGGTGTACGTGATAAAGCAAAAGAAATTGGTGGTATAGGACCGTGTGGAAGACAGCTATGTTGTAATTGCTTTTTAAATGATTTTAATAGTGTTTCCATTAATATGGCTAAAAATCAATATCTGGCATTAAATCCGACAAAAATTAATGGAATTTGTGGTAGATTATTATGTTGCTTAAAATATGAAGATGATAATTATTTAGAAATGAAAAAAGATTTTCCGCCAATTGGAGCTAAAATTAAAGTAGACGGAATTGAAGGAAAAGTAATATCTCACAATTTATTCAAAAATACTTATATACTAGAGAAAAAAGACAAAACTACGATAGAATTGGAAAATAAGAGAAATGATAGTAATAAATGATTTACTTGATTATAACGGATTTAAAATAGTACAAAATAATAAGTATTTTAATTTTTCTCTAGATTCAGTATTATTGCCAAATTTTGTTACTTTAACAAAAAAAACAAAAAAAATATTAGATTTAGGTACAGGTAATGCTCCAATTCCTATAATATTGTCTACTAGAACTAAAGCAGAAATATTTGGTATTGAAATTCAAAAAGAAATATATGAATTAGCAGTAGAATCATTAAGAATAAATAACTTAGAAAATAGAATTACAATAATAAACGATAATATGAAAAATTTAGATAGATATTTTCAACCAAATAGTTTCGACGTAATAATTTCAAATCCACCATATTTTAAATTAACTGAAAATTCAAATACTAACGAAATTATTCAAAAGACAATTGCTAGGCATGAAAAAGAAATAACATTAAAAGAATTAGTAGAAATAGCAAAAAAATATTTAAACAATAATGGAACTTTTGCATTAATACATAGAACAGAAAGATTAATAGAAATAATAGAACTGTTTAGATTAAATAATATCGAACCTAAAAAAATACAATTAATATATCCAAAAGTTAATAGTGAATCAAACATGGTATTAATAGAAGGAAGAAAAAATGGAAACAGTGGATTAAAATTTTTACCTCCTTTAATAGTCCATGATAGTAGTGGAAATTATACAGAAGAAATAAAAAAACAATTTAAAGTAAAGGAGTAAATAATGAAACTTATAGTAGGCCTAGGAAATCCAGGAAAAGAATATGAAAACACAAGACATAATATAGGTTTTTTATTCATAGATAGATTTGCATCATCATTAGGAATAAAAATTAATAAAGAAAAATTTAATGGACTATATAATGAATTATTAATAAATGATGAAAAAGTAATATTATTAAAACCTTTATCATATATGAATCTTTCTGGTGAAGTAGTTATAAAATTTAAAAATTTTTATAAAATAAATACTGAAGATATTCTTATAATAAGTGATGATTTAGACTTAGAAATTTCAAAAATAAAATTAAAAATAAAAGGGTCTAGTGGTGGACATAATGGTTTAAAAAACATAGAATATCATTTGCAAACTAGTAATTATAAACGTTTAAAAATTGGAATTTCTAACAATAAAGATATTTCTACAAAAGATTATGTACTTGGAAATTTCACAAAAGAAGAAAAAGTAAAATTAGATGAAATTACTCCTATAATTATTAATATTTTAAATGATTATATTATAATGGATTTCGAAAAATTAATGAGTAAATATAATAAAAAATAATGGTGATAATATGAATTTGCTCGATGATTTAATAAAAATAAATAATATTGATAAAAAAACAATAGGGTTGGTCGGACTAAACGACGAATTTTTTTCGTTGTATGTAAATAAATTATTAAAAGAACAAAATAAAAATATTCTCATTGTAACTCCTACTTTATTTGAAGCAAATATAATAAATAATTCTTTATCAACTTATACAAATAGAAGCTATTTATTTCCGATGGATGATTTTTTAACAAGTGAATCAATAGCGATAAGCCCAGATTTAAAAGTAACACGTTTAGAAACAATAAATAGAACTTTTGATATAGAAAAAAAAATAATAGTAACACATTTAAATGGTTATTTAAGATATTTACCGACAAAAGAAAAATATAAAAATTCAATATTAAAATTAACAAAAAATAAAGAATATAAAAGAGAAAAATTAATTGATGACTTAATATCTATAGGCTATAAAACAGAAACCATTGTAACAAAAACAGGAGAAATTGGAATTAGAGGATTTGTAATAGATATATTTCCAATAGAATTTGAACATCCAGTAAGAATAGAATATTTTGGTGATGAAATTGATTCAATAAGAATATTTGATGAAGATACTCAAAAAACTATTGAAGAAATAGAAAAAGTAAAAATATTACCATATACAGAATTTTTAATAGATGAATATGATGAAGAATATAAAGAAGAACAAAAGTATTTGAAAAAAATTACTAATGGAAAAATAAATTCAATTTATGATTATTTAGAAAACCCAATAACAATATTTAAAAATTATAACCAGTTAAAAACATCATTTAATACTCTATTAGAGCAAATCTTTGAATATAAAATTGATAAAGATACTAATTTTGATAGTGAGTATATGTATAATCTCAATGAAATAAAACAAGATAAAGTTATATATTATAATACAGTCGAAAATATTTTTGATAATGTATCTTCTGAAAATATTACTGATTATCAAATAAAAGAAATAGGAAGTTTTTCAGAAAATATAGATGCAATTAATAAATTTATAAATGAACAAATCTATTTAAATAAAACTATAATAATTGCTATAAAAGATTATCAAATAAAAAGTTTTACAAAATTTATTGAACACAGCTATATTATGACTAATTATAAAAATATTTTAAAAAATCAGGTTAGTATAATAGATATGCCAATAAATAAAGGATTTATATACAAAGATTTTATTGTATTAACCGAATCCGAATTATTTATAAAACATATTAACAAAGCTAAATATAAAACAAACTTTAAATATTCTTCAAAAATAAAAAATATAAATAATTTAGAAATTGGAGATTATGTAGTACATACACTTCATGGAATAGGTATATATAATGGTATAAAGACTTTAAAACAAGGTGAAGTATTAAAAGATTATATAGAAATACTATATTTTGGTAAAGACAAATTATATATACCAGTAGAAAAAATAGATTTAATCAGTAAATATACTGGAAAAGAAGGAATGGTTCCCAAAATAAATAAATTAGGTGGCACAGAATGGGAAAAAACAAAATTACGTGTTAAAAGCAAAGTAAAAGACATTGCAGCTAAATTATTAAAAATATACGCATTACGAGAAATGAAAAAAGGTTTTCAATTTAGCAAAGACAATGAATTACAGTTAATGTTTGAATCAGAATTTCCATATGAACCAACAAAGGATCAGCTTTATGTAACAAAACAAATAAAAGAAGATATGGAATCCTCAATACCAATGGATAGATTATTGTGTGGTGATGTTGGATATGGTAAAACTGAAGTAGCATTTAGGGCAATGTTTAAAGCTGTTAATGATGGAAAACAGGTTTTGTATCTATGTCCAACAACAATACTTTCAAATCAGCAATACGAAAATGCAATTCAACGTTTCAAAAATTTTCCTGTGAACATTGCATTATTAAATCGTTTTACTTCATCAAAAAAAACAAAAGAAATAATTGAAAATCTAAAAAATGGAAAAGTAGATATATTATTTGGTACTCATAGAATATTGAGTAATGACGTAAAACCTAATAATTTAGGATTATTAATTATAGATGAAGAACAAAGATTTGGTGTAATTCACAAAGAAAAAATAAAAGAATATAAAGAAAATGTTGATGTATTGACACTAACAGCAACACCTATCCCTAGAACATTACAAATGTCAATGACAGGATTAAGAAGTTTATCTTTAATAGAAACGCCTCCAGTAGATAGATACCCAGTACAAACTTACGTGTTAGAAGAAAATATACACATTATTAAAGATGCTGTATATAAAGAATTATCTAGAGGAGGACAAGTTTTTATATTATATAATAGAGTAGAAAAACTAGAAGCAAAAAAACAAGAATTACAAAGGTTATTGCCAGAAGCAAGGATAATAGAAGCTCATGGACAAATGAATAAAAACGAAATAGAAAATCGTATGATAGACTTTATTAATAATAAATATGATGTTTTGCTTTGCACAACAATTATAGAAACAGGTATCGATATTCCAAATGTAAATACTCTTATAATATATAATGCAGATTGCTTTGGTTTAAGTCAACTATATCAAATAAGAGGAAGAGTAGGAAGAAGTAACAAAATAGCATATGCATATTTGATGTATCAGCAAAATAAAATGTTGAACGAAACAGCGATAAAAAGATTAAATGTTATTAAAGAATTTACAGAACTTGGAAGTGGTTTTAAAATTGCTACAAGAGATTTATCTATAAGAGGAGCAGGAGACATTTTAGGAAGTGAACAAGCTGGATTTATTGATAATATAGGAATAGAACTATATTTAAAAATATTAAACGAAGAAGTTGCAAAATTAAAAGGAGAAAAAATTGAAGAAGAGGAAACAGTAGAGGAGAAACCATTAATTAACGTTGATACTCATATCTCTGATGAATATGTAAAAGATAATGATTTAAAAATAGAAATTCATAAAAAAATTAATGAAATAGATTCTTATAATAAATTAATAGCAATAAAAGATGAACTTGAAGACAGATTTGGGAAAATAAATGAAAAAATACTAATATATATGTATGAAGAATGGTTTGAAAAAATAGCTAAAAAATTAGAAGTTGAAAAAGTAAATCAAACTAAAAACTATATAGAATTAATTTTTTCCCAAGAAATATCTAATAAAATAGACGGTGAAAAATTATTTATTGATGCATTTAATATATCTAGAATGTTTAGATTTCAAATGAAAAGTGGTCATTTAATCATAATATTAGATACAATTAAATTAGAAAAAAATAGTATTTATTTATTAACTGAATTATTAAATAAGATAACTCTTAAATAGCAATTTCTTGACTAGTAGAATTAGATTTGCTAATATTTTAATAGAATAGAAAAAGGTGTTATTAATGGAAATGAATATAAATAAAATGTTTCAAGATAAAAATAAAGAAATATTAAAAAACAGTTTAATTCTTGAAATGGAAAGAAATTTAGAAGCATTAAAAAATACAACAGATAATTGTGTAGCATTAGAAATAAATAAATTAGCTATGTTTTTTAAAAAATATTTTTTGGAAATAGAGATTGAATACAAAAAAGAAGAATTGTTAGGTATACTTTTCCGTGAAAAAAATAAAATAAATAACATAGTAAATTCTAAAATAGAAGAAAAAAAGAAAAAAATAAAAGAAAAATTCTTAGAAAAAGAAATAGAGGATGACATTGTTAAAGAAGAATATTTGAATGAATATAATGAATTTATTGCAAAAGAAACAGAACAGTTAAATGATGAATTGGATTTACTGTTAAAAAAAGAAATTTGTACAGAATTTTCCCAAGAAATTATACGGAAATATAAATTAGAATCTAAAGAGCAAGAAGAAAGAATTTATAGTCGTATAAATATTTTATTTAATAATAATATAATTAAAAAGATTCAAGAGCAAATAAAATTTCGAGACGAATCATTAAAAAACATGGCAATTGAATCTTACAATAAATATATTTCACTTAATAAACAAACAATAGAACAATAAAACTTACTAAAAAAATTAGTAAGTTTTTTATTTGGTAAAAATTACCAAAGGAAAAGTGCTAATAAAAATATTATAATTTACTTATAAGTAAATTATAAGTATAAAAATAGACTTAAAGTAAAAACTAATTATATAGGTGAAATGGAGGACAAAAATGGAAACAACTGGAGTAGTAAGAAGAATAGATGAACTAGGAAGAATAGTAATACCAAAAGAAATTAGAAGAACTCTAGGAATTAAAGATGGAGCCTCATTAGAAATATATATTGATAAAGATGTTGTAGCATTAAAAAAATATTCTACGATGAATAATTTAGTAGAAATTTCCAATGTATATTCTGAAACAATATATACAACGATGAAGATGGAAATGTTTATAACAGATAGAGATAATATAATTTCTTGTCCAAATTTAAGAAAAAAAGAATATTTAAATAAATCTATTAGCAAATATTTAGAAGAATGCATTGTTAAAAGAACAAAAATAAAAGAAAACGATAGAAAAAAACTATATATAACAGAAGATACTTTTATAGAATGTAATTATATTATTTCACCAATAATAGCAAATGGGGATGTAATTGGTTTAGTAATATTAATAAACAATGAAAAATTAAACGAAAATGATAAAAATATTGTTGATATCGCATCACAATTTTTAGGAAAAAATGTTGAAGAGTAAAAAAAATAATGTTATAATTAATGCGTATTTTTAAATGTGTTGAAGGAAAAGAGATAGAAAAAAACTTATAAAAAGAGAGTCTTGTAGGTGAAAGAAGACATAAGTTTTTCTTGAAAATGATTTCCAGAACAGACTAAAAGTCCGCAATAGCGTTATAATATAAGTGCATAAATTAATTTAATTTATGAATTAAGGTGGTAACACGGATAATTCGTCCTTAAGGGATATTTATCTGTGTTTTATTTTTAGGAGGTTTTTTATGTCTAGATATTTTGAAAAAATAAGTTTTGAACAATTTAAAAAAGATTGTAGTGACGATATAGAATTATATAATAGTTATTCATTACCTAAAAGAAGCACAAAATATAGTGCTGGCTATGACTTCTTTTCTTTATACGATTTTATTTTAAAACCAGGGGAAATAAAAAAAATTCCAACAGGTGTAAAAATATGTATGAATGAAGATGAAATGTTAATGTTAGTTGTTAGAAGTAGCATGGGTTTTAAATACAATGTACGGATGTGTAATCAAATAGGGATATTTGAAAGTGATTATTATAATAATATTAATAATGAAGGCCATGCTTGGTTAAAATTGCAAAATGAAGGTGATAAAGATTATATAGTAAAAAAAGGTGATGCGATTTGCCAAGGAATATTTACTAAGTTTTTAACAGTAGATAATGAAGAAAAAATAATAAATGAAAGAAAAGGTGGACTTGGATCTACTAATAAGGAGGAAAAATAATGGAAAAATATTATATAACAACAGCAATTGCTTATACATCTGCAAAACCGCATATTGGAAATACTTATGAAATTGTTTTAGCAGATGCAATTGCAAGATATAAAAGACAAAAAGGGTTTGATGTATATTTTCAAACTGGAACCGATGAACATGGGGAAAAAATTCAATTAAAAGCAGAAGAAAAGGGAATTACTCCTAAAGAATTTGTTGATCAAATAGCAAAAGAAATTAAAGATATATGGGATATAATGGATACAACATATGACAGATTTGTTAGGACAACAGACGAAAAACATGAAAAACAAGTACAAAAAATATTTAAAAAACTTTATGAACAAGGAGATATTTATAAGGGAAAATATGAAGGATTATATTGTACACCTTGTGAATCATTTTTCACTGAAAGTCAGCTTATAGATGGTAAATGCCCAGATTGTGGAAGAGAAGTACATAACGCTAGCGAAGAAGCATATTTCTTTAAATTATCTAAATATCAAGATAGATTAATAAAATATATTGAAGAACATCCAGAATTTATTCAACCAGAATCAAGAAAAAATGAAATGATAAATAATTTTTTAAAACCAGGATTACAAGATTTGTGTGTATCTAGAACATCATTTACTTGGGGAGTACCTGTCGATTTTGATCCTAAACATGTAGTATATGTTTGGATTGATGCATTAACTAATTATATTACCAATATTGGATATGACGTAGATAATCCTACAGAAGAATTTAAAAAATATTGGCCAGCTGATTTGCATTTAATTGGAAAAGACATTATAAGATTTCACACCATTTATTGGCCAATAATATTAATGGCTTTAGATTTACCACTTCCTAAACAAGTATTTGGACATCCTTGGTTACTTTTTGGACAAGATAAAATGAGTAAATCAAAAGGGAATATCATTTATGCTGATGATTTAGTAAATTTTTTTGGAACAGATGCAATAAGATATTATGTTTTACATGAAATACCATTTGCTAATGATGGATCAATAACTTATGATTTAATTATTGAAAGAGTAAATAGTGATTTAGCTAATGTTTTAGGAAATCTAGTAAATAGAACTATTTCAATGGCCAATAAATATTTTAATGGTAAAATCGAAAATAAAAAAGAAAAAACAGAGTATGATAACGATTTAATAAACACAATCAATAATCTAGAAAAAGCAGTAGAAAATAGAATGAACAAATTAGAAATTGGTTCAGCACTAGATGAAATATTTAATCTGTTAAGAAGAAGCAATAAATACATTGATGAAACTACACCTTGGACCTTAGCAAAAGAAGAAAAAGAAAAGAATAAACTTGAAACAATTCTTTATAACTTGTTAGAGGCTATAAGAGTATCTGCTGTTGAATTACAATCTTTTTTACCTAGTACTAGCAAAAAAATATTTGAACAATTAAATAATGATAACAAAGAAGAAAAATATTTAGATAACATAATTTATAAAACCTCAACTCCAACTCCTTTATTCCAAAGAATTGATAAAGAAGCAAAACTAAAAGAAATTGAAGAAATATTAAAAAAATAAAATTTTAAAATTAAGGTGAAAATATGTATATTGATACTCATTGTCATATATCAAAAGAAGAATATGGCAATATAGATAGATTAATAGAAGAATGTAATTTAAAAAATGTTAGAAAAATTATAATAAGTGGTTGTGAATTAAATAACATTGATGAAGCAATTGAAATATCTAATAAATATGAAAATGTTTATTTATCATTAGGATATCATCCAAGTGAAGCAAGTAAAGTAACTAATATTGATATCGAAAATTTAAAAAATAAAATAATACAAAATAAAAAAGTAGTAGCAATAGGAGAAATAGGCATAGATTATTATTGGTCAAAGGATAATAAAGAAAAACAAAAAAAATTATTCAATTGTATGTTAAATTTGGCAGAAGAATTAAATTTACCTGTAGTTATTCATTCTAGAGAAGCATTTCAAGATACATATGATATATTGAAAAAAAGAAATTTAAAAGGTGTAATTCACTGTTTTAGTGGAAATTTAGAAAATGCTAAAATGTATATTTCCATTGGTTACAAATTAGGGATAGGAGGAGTTATAACATTTAAAAACTCTAAATTAAAAGATGTAATTAAATCTATTGATTTAAAATATATAATCACAGAAACAGATAGTCCTTATTTAGCACCAGAACCATATCGTGGAAAACAAAATAGCCCTGTTAATATTCCAATAATAGTAGAAGAAATAGCAAAACAAAAGAATGTTGATATTAAAGAAGTAGAATTAAAAATAGAGAATAATGTTAAAGAATTATTTCAAATATAAAAGCTAAAATTGACTTTAAAAAAAATATATGCTATATTTTAGTTGTAGAGGTGAATACCGTGAAAAGACTAATTTCTATGTTAAAAAGAGAAATATTTGTCTTACTGTATGTAATATTAATATTTTTTATATTGATTGAAGTAGGAAGTATAAAAAAAATAACGACATATAATATATCTGGCGTTAGTTCTTTAAGGTCTTCACATTTAACTACAGAATATGTACCAGAAGAAATATTATCAAATATAGAAACTTATAAATATAGAATTACGTCTTATTATCCTAATGATGAATGTAATAGTGGCCACTGTACAGGGTCAGGTCTTTGTGTCGAAGATTTTACTATTGATGAACATGGGTGGTACACATATAATGGAAAATTAGTTTTAGCAGCAGCGACAACATATTTGCAAAATAAATTTGGAGTAAAAGAGAATAAGTTATATTTTAAGTATTATGATGAAGTACTTTTAACTATTGATGGTGTAGAATATGAAGGAATTATCCTAGATACTTGTGGTGCATGTTATAAAAATGAAATTATTGATTTATATGTAACAAATAAAAGTAGTGTTTTAGATAGAGGATATCAAGGTAAAAACATGATATCATTAGAAGTTACAAAAAAGAAATAAATCTGATTGTTATCAGGTTTCTTTTTTATTGGAGGATATATGATAGAACATAATTTTAAAAAAAAATTTGGGCAAAACTTTTTAATAGATAAAAATATAATTAATAAAATAATAAATGTATCTAGTATAAAAGACAATTCATTAATAATAGAAATTGGACCAGGAAGTGGTTCTTTAACAAGAGAACTTATTAAATATGGAAAAGTATTAGCATATGAAATAGATACAGAATTAAGAAAAACTCTCGATAATGAGTTTTCTAATATAAACAATATAGAAATTATTTATGATGACTTTTTAAACAGAAATATAAAAAAAGATTTAGAAAAATATAAATACGATAATCTATATGTTATAGCAAATTTACCATATTATATAACAACTCCAATAATTATAAAATTAATAGAAGAAAAAATAAATTTAGAAAAGATGGTAATTATGGTACAAAAAGAAGTAGGTGAAAGATTTTCAGCTAAAGTGGGTACTAAAGATTACTCTTCAATAACTGTATTTTTAAATTATTATTATAATATAAAACAAGAATTTATCGTTTCCAAAAACTCTTTTATTCCAAAACCAAAAGTAGATAGTGTAATATTATCTTTAACTAGGAAACAAGAAAAATATGAAGTAAAAAATGAAGAAATATTTTTTAAACTTGTAAAAGATAGTTTCAAATATAAAAGAAAAACGTTAAAAAATAATTTAAAAAGCTATAATTTTAGTAAAATCGAAGAAATATTACTAAAAAATAATAAGAGAGTTGATGTTAGAGCAGAGGCACTTTGTATTGAAGACTTTATAGAAATAAGTAATAATCTATAACTTAAAAAGCATATAATCAATAGGAGATGATTATATGCTTTTTAATGTTGGAGATTTAGTAACTAGACAATCTCATGGTAATGATATAGTTTTTAAAATAACTTCTATAGAAAACAATATTGCATACTTGAAAGGTTTAGATGTTAGACTTATTGCAGATAGTTACTTAGATGACCTAAAAAAAGTTAATGACCCTGGAAGAAATGAAGACGAAGAAATGTCAAAAAATCTTAATAATGAAATAAATTTAGATAGAAATGAATATTTTTACTTACCAGGAAAAGTATTACATATTGATGCTGACAATGAATATCTAAAAAGGTGCATGTCGCTATATAAAAAATTAAAAATAATGGCATATGGTGTAACTTTACAAGAAAAAGATATTAGTTCTAACATTTATGAATATTTAAAAGAAATTAATCCTGATATAGTAGTAATAACAGGGCATGACGCTTATTTTAAAAAAAGAAAAAATACTTTAAAAGAGGACGTATATAAAAATAGTAACAATTTTATAAATGCTGTATTAGAAGCAAGAAAATATGAAAAAAGTCAGGAAAAATTAATTATAATTGCTGGTGCTTGTCAATCAAACTATGAAGAATTAATAAAAGCTGGTGCTAATTTTGCAAGTAGTCCCAAAAGAATAAATATTCATGCTTTAGATCCAGCAATAGTAGCATCATTAATTGCATTATCGAATAAAAATGAATCAATAGATTTACTAAAAATAATTAATAGTACAAAATATAAAGAAGAAGGTATTGGTGGAATTATTACAAATGGTACAATGTATGTGGGGTATCCAAGATGAATATAGCAAAGATAAGAGAAAACCTTGAAAAAAATAAAGGAAAGACAATACATTTTAGATACAACGGTGCAAGAAATCAAATAGAAGAATTTAATGGAATAATTGAGGATACATATAATGCTATTTTTACAATAAGATTAGAAGATTCTAATAATAAGATAAAGTCATTCACTTATAGCGATATTTTAACTGAAATTTTAGAATTGTTTATACAATAATAGTTGCATTTTTCAAAAAAATATTATACTATAACTATATAAAGTTATATACTTTAAGAGGGAGGAATATTAAAGTGGAAATTACATCAGTAAAAGTAAAAAAAGAAGAACGCGAAGGATCACGCATGAAGGGAAGAGCATCTGTTTTAATAGATGATGGTCTAGCAATTCATAATATTAGAATAATTGAAGGTAAAAATGGTTTATTTATTGCTATGCCAAGCACTTCAAGAGAAGTAGAAAATGAAAATGGAGAAACAGTAACTGTTCATCGTGATACAGTTCATCCAATTAATCCAGAAGTACGTGCTATGTTTGAAGAAGCAATATTAAATGAATATAATAAAACAGAGTAAAAGCTGCAAATATCTTAGCAGTTTTTTTTTGATAAAAAATATTACGTTAATTTAAACTATATAAAAAATAAATTTAAAAAGTTAATTATAAATAGTATAAAAGAAGAATATAAAAAAATTATGTAATATCCATTAAAAAAAAGCATAAAGTTGATTAGGAGGACTTTATGGAGAAAACAGATGATACAATTAATAACTATAATCATGGAATAACATTAGTAGAAAGAAAAAGTTTAATTGTTACTGGTGTAAAGAAAATCGAAAATTTTGATGACGAAGAATTTTTAATGGAAACGAGCATGGGTTTTTTAATAGTTAAAGGAGAAGAATTAGAACTAATAAAGCTAGATACAGTTAAAGGAAATGTATCAATAAAAGGAACTATTAAAGGACTTAATTATATTGAAGATATTAAAAATAAAGAAAAAAACAAAGAACAAAGTATATTTAATAGACTTTTTAAATAATGAATTTAGAGATACAAATACAATCATTAATATCTTCATTTGTATATGGATTATATATTTCATTAATGTATAATATATTTTATAAATATTTATATTCAAAGAAAGTAATTATAAAAGTATTATTAAATTGTTTATTTACTATAATAAATTCATTAACTTATTTTTTTATATTAATGCTAATAAATAAAGGAACTATACATATTTATTTTTTAATTTCTCTTATAAGTGGTTTTTTAATAGGAAATAAAAGCACAAAAAAAATAAGAACAAAAGTAGTTGACAAAAAAAAATAAAAAATATATTATTAAATTAATAACTTTGATGAAGAAAAGTAATATTAATAAAGTTAAAGTGAGCTAAGGATAGTGTGAACTTAGTAATAGAGTTAATATGAAAGAACACTTCGGAGTTGTCTATCGAAAGAATTCAAGTAGGTTAGACCGGATTGTAATCCGTTATCATATTACTAGGTTTGTTAGAACTAAAAGTGATCATGTAAATATGATAATTTGGGTGGTACCGCGGATTTTCAGTTATTCGTCTCATTGTTGGGAAGAATAACTTTTTATTTTATTCTCTCAATTTAACTGAATAAAGAAAGAGAGGATTTTATATGTGTGGATTTATGGTATATACAAAAAAAGATATATCAAAAGAAGAATTAGAAAAGGAATTTAAAAAAATAAAACATCGTGGACCAGATATGAATAAAATAATCGAAAAAGATTCAAATACGTTTCTTTTTCATAGATTAGCAATAATGGGATTGGATGAAAAAGGAATGCAACCATTTGAAAAAAATAATAAGATAGTTGTATGTAATGGAGAATTATATGGTTTTCGAAAAGAAAAGAAAATTCTAATGAAAAAAGGATATACATTCGAAAGTGAAAGTGATTGTGAAATTTTAATACCTATGTATGAAACATATGGAATTGAAATGTTTAATAGACTAGATGCAGAATACGCACTTGTAATGTATGATGAAAATGCTAAAAAAATAATTGCTGCCAGAGACCCAATTGGAATAAGACCAATGTTTTATGGATTTTCAAAAATAAGTGGTGAAATAATGTTTGCAAGTGAAGTAAAAGCAATAAACGATTTATGCAAAGAAGTGCACCCCTTTCCACCTGGATATTTTTACATAAATGGTATTTTTACTAAATACTATGATGCAACAGAAGTTCATAAAAGAAATAATGACAATTTGAATACTATTTTTAAAGAAATAAATAAAAGACTAACAAAAGCAGTTATAAAAAGACTTGACTCAGATGCTCCTTTAGGTTTTCTATTAAGTGGAGGACTTGATTCTAGTTTAGTTTGTAGCATTGCAACAAAATATTTAAAAAAGCCTATAAGAACATTTTCTATAGGAATGGATAAAGATGCAATTGATTTAAAATATGCTAAACAAGTTGCAAAATACATTGGCAGTAATCATACTGAAGTAATAATAACAAAAGAAGATATAAAAAAAGCTCTAGAAGAAGTTATTTATAAGCTAGAAACATGGGATATAACAACAATAAGAGCTTCAATTGGAATGTATTTATTATGTAAATGGATTAGAGAAAATACAGATATTAAAGTATTATTAACAGGGGAAGTTAGCGATGAATTATTTGGATATAAATATACAGATTTTGCTCCAAATGCAAAAGAATTTCAAAAAGAAAGTGAAAAAAGAATAAGAGAATTATATATGTATGATGTATTGCGTGCTGATAGATGTATATCGGGAGTATCAATAGAAGCAAGAGTGCCTTTTGCAGATTTAGAATTTGTTGACTATGTAATGGGAATTGATCCAGAAAAAAAATTAAATAAATATAAAATGGGAAAATATTTATTGAGACAGGCATTTAAAGATGACTATTTACCTAAAAATATTTTATATAGAGAAAAAGCTGCGTTTAGTGATGCAGTAGGACACTCTTTAGTAGATGATTTAAAAGAATTAGCCAATGAATTATATAGTGATGACGATTATCAATTAAAAATAAAAAAATATAAAAGTCATGTACCATTTACAAAAGAATCATTAATGTATAGAGAAATTTTTGAAAAATATTATACCAATAGAGATAATTTAATAATTGATTATTGGATGCCAAATAAAGAATGGGAAGGATGTAATGTTAATGATCCAAGCGCTAGAGTGCTATCTAACTATGGAACGAGCGGAGAATAATTTATTAAGTTTTAAAAGGGCAAATATTCTGCTCTTTTAATTTTTTAATATTTATAGTATACTAGTATAGTAATTATGGAGGTATATTATGCAAATTATAGATAAGAAAAAAGAAATTGACAATTTAATAAATGAAGCAACTTCTATATTTATAATGGGACATAAATATTTAGATTTAGATGCAATAGGAAGTGCAATTGGTATTTATAAGTATATAGAAACATTTAATAAAAAATCAACTATTATTATAAATGACCGAAAGCTAGAACCCGGTGTAAAAAAAATAATTGATAAAATGGGTGATTTATATTCTATAAATAAGAGCAAAAAAATTAAATTAAAAATAACTGATAAAAGTTTATTAATAATAGTAGATACAAACAAAGAACAATTATTACAAGATAGTGAATTATTTTCTTATTTTAATAATGTAGTAGTAATTGATCATCATGATTTAAGTGAAAATTCAATAAAAAAAGGAATAATAATAATTGATGAGGATTCTTCTAGTACTTGTGAAATGGTAGCTGATTTTATTGACGAAAGTAAAACTTATATCGATGAAGATGTTGCTACAGTATTACTTGCTGGTATAGTATTAGATACTAATAATTATGTATTAAAGACAACAACAAATACATTTAAGGCGTCTTACCATTTAACACAAAAAGGTGCTGATCCAACATACGTGCAATATTTGTTAAAACAGAACATTAAGGATTATATTGCAAGACAAAAAGTAATAACTAATGTAAAAATAATAAAAAATATTGCTATCTCTTCAGCAAAGTCAACTATAACATATCGAAGAGAAGACTTAGCAAAAATAGCGGATACATTATTATTGTTTAACAAAATAGAAGCATCTTTTGTAATCGGTAAACTAGATAAAAAAACTACTGGAATAAGTGCTAGATCAATAGGAGATATAGATGTTGGAAAAATACTAGAAAATTTTCAGGGTGGTGGAGATAACCACGAAGCAGGTGCAAGAATTGAAAATATAAGTATAAAAAAAGTAGAGAACCAATTAAAAGAATTATTAAAAAATTTATAAGAAAGGAGTAAATTATGAAAGTAATATTTTTAAAAGATGTAAAGGGGCAAGCAAAAAAAGGTGAAATTAAAGAAGTAAAAGATGGTTATGCTCAAAATTATTTGATAAAAAATGGTTATGCCGATAAGCTGACAGAATCTTCATATAAAAAATATTTGAATGACAAAAAAGAAGAACAAGAAGAAGATATGAAAAATAGAAAAGAAGCAAATGAAACAAAGCTAGCACTAGAAAAAGTTGAATTGGTTTTTAAAGTAAAAACCGGAAAAATGGATAAAGTTTTTGGAAGTGTTAGTTCAAAGCAAATAAAAGAAGACTTAGAAAAATTAGGAATATTTGTTAATAAAAAACAGATTGATATGCAAGAAGGATTATCGACACTTGGATATCATAATGTTAATGTTCAATTGTACAAAGATGTTTATGGAGTTGTAAAAGTAAAATTAGAAAAATAGGAGGTAGAAAATGGCATTAAGAGAAATACCTAATGATATAACAGCTGAACAATCGGTATTAGGATCAATGTTTTTATCAACATACGCCTTACAAAAAGCTTGTGATGCTTTAAACGAAGAATCTTTTTATTATAGTAATAATGCAAAAATATTTTCAACAATAAAAGAAATGTTTGATCATAAAATACCAATTGATGCTACAACAGTTACCTCTGAATTAAAAAATAAAGGAATACTAGGACAAGTTGGTGGTGTTGAATATTTAACAGAAATATTTAATATTGTTCCAACAGCAGCTAATATCGAACATTATATAAGATTAGTTGAAAATTCTGCAATATTAAGAAGACTTATAGAAGTATCAACAGATATTACAACAACTGCTTATGATAAGTCATTTGACATTAATAATGTTTTAGATGATGCTGAAAGAAAAATATTAGGAGTAGTAAAGAATAGAAGATCTACTGAATTTAGAGATATAAAAGAAGTATTAAATAGTACAAAAAACAATTTAGAAAAACTATCAATGCAAAAAGGAGAAGTAACAGGACTTTCAACAGGATGGGAACGTTTAGATAAATTAACAGCTGGTCTTCATGAAGGACAACTTATAATAGTAGCAGCACGTCCTGCCATGGGAAAAAGTGCTTGGGCTTTAAATTTAGCAACAAATGCAGCAATTAATTCTAATAAAACAGTAGCTATATTTAGCTTGGAGATGAGTGCTGAAAGCCTAGCATCAAGAATGATTGCATCTTTAGGGCACATTGAAGGTTATAAACTAGCAACTGGTAATTTAAAAAATGATTGGGATAAAGTAAATGAAGCTTTAAGTAAACTAGAAAGTACTAATATATATATGGATGATACAGCAGGAATAACTATTGGTGAAATAAGAAGTAAATGCCGAAGATTAGCTAATAGTGATAAAGGATTGGATTTGATTATTATTGACTATTTACAGCTAATAACTTCATCAGCTAATTATGGAACAAATAGACAACAAGAAGTATCTGATATATCTCGTGCTTTAAAACTTATGGCATTAGAGTTAAAAGTTCCAGTAGTAGCATTAGCACAATTATCGCGTTCTGCTGAACAAAGAAAAGAAAATCCTAGACCTATTCTTAGTGATTTAAGAGAATCTGGTTCTATAGAACAAGATGCTGATATAGTAGCATTTCTTTATAGGGAAGATTATTATAAAAAAGATTTAGAGAAAAAAGATCAAGTTAGTGATTGTGAATTTATTGTTGCAAAACATCGTAATGGTGCAACTGGTACAATTCCATTAAGATTTAAAAAAGATATATCTAAATTCTTTTCAATATTTGATGAAAATAGTGGTGAAAAAAATGAATAAAAAAACAATTTTTATAACATTTATATGTTTAATACTAAGTTCATTTGTATTCTTTGTTGGTTATAAAAAAATGGACAATCCCCAAGAATTATATAGAGTTTACTTAAAAGGGGAAACTATTGGGTATATAGAAAATAAAGAATTATTAGAAAAATATATCGATGATGCGCAAGTATCTTTAAAAGAAAAATATGATGTTGATAAAGTATATGCACCTAATGAATTAGATGTTATAAAAGAAATAACTTATAATCAAAAAATTTCAACAGAAGAAGAAATATATGAAAAAATAAAAGATAAATCCCCATTTACAATTAATGGTTATAAAATAACTATTAAAGGTATTGATATCGTTGATGAAGAACAAGGGGAAATTACTACAGAAGATACAATTGTTTATGTTTTAGATAAAGAATTATTTAATGAAGCAGTAAAAAATACAGTAGAAGTTTTTGTTTCAGAAGAAAATTATAATAATTTTGTAAATAATACTCAAAAAGAAATAACTGATGTTGGAACAATTATAGAAGATATCTACATAAAAAATGAAATAACAATAAAAGAAGGTAGAATATCGACAGAAGAGAAAATATTTACTGATTTAGATGAATTAAATAAGTATTTATTATTTGGTACGACAGAAGAACAACAGAAATATACTGTAAAAGATGGTGATATAATAAGTGATATTGCCTATAATAATAAATTATCTGTAGAAGAATTTTTAATAGCTAATCCAGAATTTACTAGTGAAAATAATTTATTGTATGAAGGACAAATAGTTAATTTAGGGTTAATAGACCCAATGTTTAATTTAATTGAAGAAGATCATGTAGTAGAAATACAAACCCAAAAATATGATACTATAATTGAATATGATTCTTCATTGTTGGTGGGGTATGAGAAAGTAGTACAAGAAGGTGTCGATGGTACAGTTAAAGTAACTAAAAAAGTACAAAAATCAAATGGAGAAATTGAATCGGCTATAATAGCAACTACAGAAGTTGTTAAACCGACTGTATCAAAAATAGTAGTTAAAGGAAGTAAAGTTATTCCTACTGTAGGTAACGTTGGTGTATGGTATTGGCCTACAAATAAACCATATATCATCACTAGTACGTATGGATGGCGTTGGGGAAAACTTCATGAAGGACTAGATATTTCTGGTACAGGATATGGTTCTCCAATATATGCAGCAAATAATGGAACTATAGAAAAAGCAGGATACACTTCTACTAACGGTAATTATATATATATAAATCATAATAATGGATATTATTCAATATATGCCCATCTTGCATCAATAAACGTAACAGCAGGGCAAGCAGTATCAATGGGAGATAAAATAGGTACAATGGGACAGTCTGGTTATGCTTTTGGAACACATTTACATTTTGGAATATATAAAGGTTATCCATTTTTGGGTGGATATTCTGTTAATCCTTTAAGTTTTTACTAATGAAAATACAAGTATTAGCAAGTGGTTCCAAAGGAAATTGTACATATATTGAAACAACAAATACAAAAATATTAATTGATTGTGGAATTAGTTTTTTAAGAATAAAAAATGAACTAGAGAAAATAAATATTAAACCAGAATCATTAAATGGAATATTAATAAGCCATATTCATAATGATCATATCAGTGGTTTAGCTTCATTAATAAAAAAAATAAATATTCCTGTATACATTCACGAAGATTTATATTCAGAAATAAAAAAGATAATACCAATTGAAAATATAAAAATAATAAATAGTGATTTTTTTATAAATAACATTAACATTAAGCTTATAACAGCATCTCACGATGTTCCTGCATTTGGATTTATAATAGATGATGGAATAAATAGTGTTGTTTATTTAACCGATACTGGATATATAAATAGAAAATACTATGAACTAACTAAAAATAAAACAATATACATAATAGAGTCAAATCACGATGAAAAAATGTTAATGGAAGGAAAATATCCTTATATTTTAAAACAAAGAGTATTAAGTGATAAAGGACATTTATCAAATAGATATACAGGAAGATATTTAAATAAAACAATTGGAAATAATACAAAATACATAATACTTGCACATTTAAGTGAAAATAATAATACACCAGAATTAGCCTTAGAACAGGTAAAAGAACAATTATCAGATATAGAATTTAATTATGAAAAAATAATTATAGCAAAACAATATGAAGAAACTGAAATGGTGGAAGTATAATGATAAAAATAATATGCGTAGGAAAAATAAAAGAAGATTACTTAAATAAAGGAATAGATGAGTATAAAAAAAGAATTTCTAAATACCATAATATTGAAATTTATGAATTACAAGATGAAGGGTTACGAGACAAACAAACAACAATAAAAAAAGAAAAAGAGAAAATATTAAAAATAATAAATTCAAAAGATTATTTAATAGCATTAGATATAAATGGAAAAGAAATGAACTCAATACAACTAGCAAAAAAAATAGATGAAATATTTATATCAAATAGTAACATAACATTTATAATTGGTGGATCATATGGTATTGATGACTCAATAAAAGATTTAGCAAATCTAAAATTATCTTTTTCTAAACTAACTTTTCCACATCAATTATTCAGAATAATATTGTTAGAACAAATATATAGAGCATTTAAAATTAATAATAATGAAGAATATCATAAGTAATAAAATTTATATTAATTAAAAGAGCAATTTAGTTGCTCATTTTTTATGGAATTATTGCGAAAAAAATGAAAATATAGTAAACTAAAACTATAAAGTAGAAAGAAGGTAAAAGAATGAATAGTAAAAATAAAAACAAACATGATAGGTACTTTACTAAAGAAAACGGCTTTACCTTAATAGAGCTATTAGCAGTAATAATAATATTAGGAATATTAATGATAATAGCAATACCAGCAGTAACAGAATATATATCATCATCAAGAAAAAATGCTTATATAACAACAGCATCAAGATATATAGATGGAGTAAGAAATAAGATAAATGCAGCAGAAATACCAGTCTATGATAAAGAGACAACATACTATATACCAGGAAGTTGTGTC
>CASEVQ010000003.1 GCA_949291455.1 uncultured bacterium | reverse complement strand
TTTTTAATTAAATTTTATAATATAAATACAAAAAAAATATAAAAAATGTAAATTAGATTGATAAATCCAATAAAATTTGCTAACATTATTATAGAATAAGAATAGTGTGATTGGAAGCTGGTGGAATAATGTTAGTTTCATTAATAAAAAAAGATAAAATATATTCTGTTTCACTACCTATGGCTGTTAATGGTACGTATTGGGTATCAGATAGTGATAAAAATGGTAATGAAAGAAAATTATTGAGCATTGAAGAAAAAAATGGGGAATGGGTTTTAAAAAGTAATAATGACAATAAAATAATTGAAGAAGATAGAATAATAAATGAGGTAGTTCTAAAAAATTATAGTTTTCAGTATGTACAAATTGAAAAAGAAGAAATTGCTTTACTTTATTGCTGCCCAGTATATGATCCAAATAATATTCAAATAGAAGTAAAAAATTCAGTTGAATTTATAATAGGTAAAAGTCAATTATGCAAGGTTATTTTTAATCTACCAACAGTATCTGATGAACATGCAAAATTATCTTATAATAATGGCATTTGGCAAATAACAGATTTAAATAGCAAGTTTGGAACATATGTTAACAATGAAAGAATAATTGGGACTAGAGAGTTAAAACATGGAGACATAATTTTTATTACTGGTTTAAAAATTATAGTCTTGGGAGATCTAATAATTACTAATAATCCATTTAACAGAGTAAAGTATAGTAGTGATATATTTTCATTATTTCAAAAGACAGAAACAGCAATTGAACCATCAGATGAAGAAAAAAATGCCGAATTAGAAGTTTATGAAGAAAATGATTATTTTTTCCGTTCACCTCGTTTTAGGACAATTATTGAAAAAGAAGAAATGGTAATTGATCCGCCACCTGGAAAAGAAAAACAAGAAGAAGTTCCTTTCATATATACAATGGGTCCAATGATGACAATGGGAATGTCATCAATTTTAAGCTTATACAATACTGTTGATGCTATCTCTGCTGGGGAAAGAAGCTTACAACAATCATTACCATCATTGGTCATGGCAATTGGAATGCTTGCAAGTATGCTTTTATGGCCATTATTAACAAGACGTTATCAAAAAAAGCAAAAAATAAAAAGAGAAAAAGAACGCCAAGAAAAATATGGTGCCTATATAGAAGAAAAAAGAAATGAAATAGACTTAATCATGAAAAAACAAAAGCAGATTCTAATTGAAAATTTTATAAAACTAGAAGAATGCGAAAAAATAATTTTAACTAAAAATAGACAATTATGGGAACGAAAAATAGATCACTCTGACTTTTTATCTTTAAGGCTGGGAATAGGAAACAAACCACTAGAATTAGATATAAAATATCCAGAAGAACACTTTTCAATGGATGAAGATAATTTAAAAGATATTCTTAATACTTTAGTTGATAAATCAAAAGATTTAAAAGATGTTCCAATAAGTATTTCACTTACCGAAAAGTATATTTTAGGTGCAGTTGGAAAATGGAATGAAACTAAGGAATTTATGAAACAATTGATATTACAATTAATTACATTCCATAGTTATGAAGATTTAAAATTCGTTTTCTTTGTTGATGAAAAACATATAGATGATTGGGAATATGCTAAAATATTGCCGCATGTTTGGAGTAATGATAAACAAACTCGTTTTTTTGCAACTAATTATGAAGAAATGTGTGAATTATCTTTATATTTAGAAAGAGCGTTAGAACCGCGAATTACTCAAGATAAAGACGATTATAAAGCCTTTTCACCGTATTATATAATAATAACTGATAATTATAAAATAGCAAAAAATGTTCAAATAATAATTAAAGCATTAAAAATTAAGAAAAATGTAGGAATGAATGTTATCGTTTTAAATGAGAACTTATCTACACTACCTAATGAATGTACAACATTTTTAAGTATAAATGGTAAAAGCGGAGCTGTTTTTGAAAGTGAACTTACTTCAGATAAACAAAAAGAATTTACCATTGATGATTATATTCAAGGTAACTTTATAAATTGCTGTAAAAAAGTAGCTAATATACCAATAAAATTTACTCAAGATAGTTATGCATTGCCAAATGTTATAGATTTCTTAGAAATGTATGGAGTAGGTAAAGTTGAACAATTAAACTCAATATTCCGTTGGAAAATGAGTAATCCAACATCTACATTGCAAGCTCCAATTGGTATAGATTCAAATGGAATGCTATTTAAATTAGATATACATGAAAAAGCTCACGGACCACATGGACTTATTGCTGGAATGACTGGTTCTGGTAAATCAGAATTTATTATTACATATATTTTATCATTAGCTGTTAATTATCATCCTAACGATGTTTCATTTATTCTAATAGACTACAAAGGTGGAGGACTTGCCGGCGCATTTAAAAATGATGATACTGGTGTAAAATTACCACACTTAGCAGGGACAATTACCAATTTGGATACTCTAGAAATGAATAGATCACTTGTATCAATACAAAGTGAATTGAGAAGAAGACAAGCTATATTTAATGAAGCAAGGCAAGCTTTAAATGAAGGAACAATCGATATATATAAATATCAAAAATTTTATCACGAAGGATTAGTTCAAACACCAATATCACATTTATTGATTATATCTGATGAATTTGCAGAATTGAAAATGCAGCAACCAGAATTTATGGATCAATTAATTTCAGCGGCACGTATTGGACGTAGTTTGGGTGTACATTTAATACTTGCTACACAAAAACCAAGTGGTGTTGTTAATGATCAAATTTGGTCTAATGCCAGATTTAGAGTATGTTTAAAAGTACAAGATAAATCTGATAGTAATGATATGCTAAAAGTACCAGATGCAGCTTTGATAAAACAAACAGGACGTTTTTATTTGCAAGTAGGTTATAATGAGTTTTTTGGCTTAGGACAGTCTGCTTGGTGCGGAGCACCATATTTCCCAATGGAAAAAGTAAAGAAAAAAATAGATACAGCTATGAATTTTGTAAATAACATTGGTTCTATTATTAAGGAGTCAGACGAAATAAAAACTGATAAAGTAGCAGCAGAAGGAGAGCAATTAACAAATATTGTAAAGTATTTATCAGATATTGCCGAAAAAGAAAATATTAAAATTAAACAATTATGGTTAGACAAAATTCCAGCACTTATATTTATAGACAAATTATCTACAAAATACAATTATACTGTTGAACCATTTGTAATAAATCCAATAATAGGAGAATTTGATGATCCGTATAATCAAAGACAAGGACTACTTACTTTGCCACTTTCTAAAGATGGAAATGCGATAATATATGGTTCTGCTAGTAGTGGTAAAGAACAAATGTTAAATGCTATAATTTACTCTACTATAATGACACATAAACCAGAAGAAGTTAATTTTTATATTTTAGAATTTGGTGCAGAATCTCTAAGAGTATTTTCTAAATCTCCTCATGTTGGTGATATTTTATACATAAATGATAGTGAAAAAATTAGTAATTTGTTTAAAATGGTAAAAACCGAAATCGAGAGAAGAAAAAAGTTGTTTTCAGATTATAGTGGTGATTACCAAACTTATGTTAAAACTAGCGGAAAATCCGTTCCAACTTATATTGTTATAATAAATAACTACGAAGCTTTTTCAGAAGTATATTCAAGCTATGATGAAATAATTTTACAATTAACAAGAGAAGGAACTAAATTTGGAATTTATTTTATCTTCACGACTAGTGCAAGTAACATGATTAGATATAGATTAGCACAAAACTTTAAACAGAAAGTAGTATTACAATTAAATGATGAAAATGACTATTCTTCAATACTTGGAAATGTAAGAGGAACAAAGCCATCTAATATTGTAGGACGTGGACTTATAGACCTAGGGTCTATTTATGAGTTTCAAACCGCTTCAATTTGTGAACCAAATAAAACTAATGATACAATAAGACAAACCTGCGAAGCAATGAGTAAACAATTTACTTATAAGGCTAAAGCAGTACCAATATTACCAGCTAAAGTAACTTATTCATTTGTTAAAGAAGAATACAAAGGAATTAATAGTGTCCCTATAGGAGTAGAAAAGAAAAGTTTAAAAGTTTCAACAATAGATGTATTAAGAAATTATATAACTATGTTTACATCATTAGATTTAACAAACTTAAAATCAATAGCAACTGAAGTAATAAAAGAATTAAGCTTACTAAATAATGTAAAATTAACTGTTATAGATGCTGAAGAATTCCTAGATAGTAAAAAATTAAATAATGTTAACTATAAAGACAAAGAAATTGATATAGTATTCACTGAACTTTACAATGAAATAAAAAAAGTACAAGAATTGTATCAACAAAGTAATTATGATAGAAAAAGTATAGAAGAAATACCAATATCTACATATGTAATTTTCGGAATTGATAAATTTGCAGCAAAATTAACTTTAGAAAATAAGAAAATATTTGGAAAATTATTTGAGATGGGAAAAGAGCTTGGAAAGTATAGTTTTATACTAGTTGATAGTGTTGACAAATTTAAGAAAATAGAATATGATGATTGGTATAGAAATACAGTAAACAATAATAGAGGAGTTTGGGTTGGCGATGGCATAGCAAATCAATTTGCTATCAAATTAAATAAAACATCTAAAGAGTTATATGATGAGATAGGAAACAGATTTGGTTATATAGTAGAAAGAGGAATTCCTATTTTAATTAAGTTGTTAGAAGAGGAGTTGAACAATAATGAACAAAGTATTCATAATAGTTGAAGTTCCTTTGATAGAAGAAAAATATGAAGTATATATTCCGATAGGTAAAAAAATATATAAAGTTTCAAATATTTTAGCAAAAGCTGTATCAGAGTTATCGGGGGGCCATTATCCATTAAAAAAAGATGCAACAATATATAGTAAAATAACTGGAAAACCATATAACATAAATATGACAGTAAAAGATTCTGATATAAGAAATGGTGCGGAAATAATTTTGATATAAGGATGTGAAAAAATGGCTGATATTGAAAATGAAATTACAATTAATATTTCTGGCGATATAGATATTAATTTTGATGGATTAAGTAACGTTAAGGATTTATTAATTGCAATTGTTAATAGTTTAAATAGCATTAATCTTTCGAATCTACAATCATTAAATTCTGGAGATTTTTCTTTAGAAAACTGGTTAAATCAAGTATTAAAAGCTTTGTCGGCTATAATAAGTATGAGCGGAACATTATCAAATGCACTTGATGAGTTAATTGCATCAGACATTAAAAATAGTGACGAATCTACAACTGATTTAGAAAATTCGAGTTTGTCTGGAGGAACAGGCGGTTCTGGAGGAACAGGTGGTTCTGGAGGAACAAGTGGTTCTGGAGACGTTAACGATTCTACTGAAGAAAATCCAGATGATGAAACGTTAATACCAATTGTCCCAGATGTTAATCAAGGTAGTCAAATTAATTCTGATTTATTGTCAGGATTAGAACAATTAGAAATAGAAAATATTGACGGAATTATTACTAGCATTACAAATATAAGTTCTGATAAAGGAATAGATCAAATATTGCTAGATGATACGTTATCAGCAGGATTAAAAGAAACATTATTAGCATCACCATATATTACAGAAGAATTGAAGCAAATACTAATATCTTTGGATAATGAAACAATAAGAAAAACATTATTATCAATAATGAAAGGTGAGACTTTTGATGTCTTTGAATTAAATGAATTGAATGTTGGAATAACATATTCATATTTAATGCAAGTGGCAGGAGAAAAAGGAATGACAATTGATCAATTACTTAATGATCCACAATTGTTAAAATCGACACTTGGTGATTTTGATGAAGTAGCCAAGGTTATTGAGCAATGGCAAACATTGTCACCAAATGATTGTCAAACAAAATTATTAGATGTTTATGATGGTAATGGAGTAGGAGAATTAAAAAATACAACAGTAAACGTTGTAAGGAGTTTTGTGGATTACTTGTCAGACGCAACAGACATTGTATATGAAGAATTATTAACGGATAATAAATATGCAGAAGTATTGAAAACAGCTACTCAACAGTTTGCAAAATCATCAGTATTTATGAGTTCAATTTCAAATTATAGTGATAGTGTATTAAAAGAAGTAACAACAAGCTTATTTGACAAAAATAATAATATAATCGAAACAATAAAAGAAAATAATGTTTAGTACAAATAAACAATAGGAGGTATTGGTTTATGGGTAGAAAAACAAAAGCAGATTTATCAAAGACAAGTTCTCTTGGAAATTTTCTAAATTCAACGTCCAAGGAATTAAAAATTAGCATTGAAAATATAGAAAAAATTTTGGAAGACTTAGAAAATGGATGGCAGGGAATAGATTATGAAGAATTTAAAAAAAACTTGCAAAATTATTTAATTAATTTAAAAAAAATTCAGAAACAAACTGTAATGCTTGGAAACACTGTTTTGAACTATACAATAAATTATAATAACATGTTATCACAATATTTTGAAATGACAAAAGAGGTAAATAAGTATGGACAATAGAAATGTAAAAGTATTACAAAATGAATTTTTAAAAAACTTAAATTTATTAAATGAAGAATTTCAAAAGATAAATAATATGTTAGAAAATGTAAAAGTAAAAACTTCGGAAATGAATAAGTATTGGCAAGGTAATGATAGTGATTTAGTTTCACAAGCAATAAATAAATTCACCATGAATTTTGATAATATCAATGAACAAAATAAAAAATATGTATTGTTTTTAGAGAAAACAATTGAAAAATATCAAGTTACTGATGATAAAATATCGCAAGAGGCTGCTAATGCTAGCGGTTTAAATATTAACAGCAATTAGAGGGTGATTATTTATGGGAATAAAAGTAGGTTTAAGAAACACAGTAGAAAATTTTAAAATTAATGTATGTGACAAATTAAGTAATATAGAAGCCAGTAAAAATGAAATAGATGAAAGTTTAAATGATATACATAATAAACTAGTAAGCTCTAGTGAAACATTGAATAATAGTTGGAAAGATAGTAATTCTTCTTCAACTAAAAATACAGTTCTTTTGCTAGATAATGTTGTTTTGAGATTATGTCAATCTGTAGAAAATGATTTGGGTGGAGTAATAGAAACAATAACTAAAATTAATGAATTAATAGAAAGAATTAATTCTAATTATCAGCAGATGCAAAATCTTAATTTTGGAGAATATACTAGTTACATAGATACTGATGGAACCACTAAACGTAGATATCAAGCTAACGATCAAGCCCAAATTGACGAATATAATAACGAAAATACGAATCTAAATAATGAGATAGAGAAAATTATTAAGTGCCTTACAAATGCTGTAAATGCGATAGATTTAAAAATTGAATACGATGACAATGGAATTGTTACGAATGTTGCTGATGAATATGATGAAGTAAACTTATTAAACATAATTCAAATATATAATAGTGCAATGGAAATTACTGCCGAAAGTACACCAGAAGATAGTGCAGATGATGAAAGTGACAAACAAGCTAATATCCAAACAATTATTTTTGGCGAAATGGAATATTCATATAATCCAAGTGATAAAGAATCTATTAGTAAAGTATTTAATGAATTGCAAGCTAAAATGAATGGATATTCTAGTTATATAAGTGAAAATTCAGAAGAAAATATTAACACATGGGCTGGTAAACAGGTAATTGAGGATGGAATTGCGTATCATAATTATTTAAACAATGCTTATTTGCATGGATTTATAACTAAAGAGGAATATGAAAATTACATGAAATCTTTAACTAATCATTCATTAACTGATGGTGGATTATATGATGTAGTTTTGTCTAATAATTCTGGAAATTTTATCTCCAACAGAGAAATAGCTAACTTTGGAATATATGGTTCTAGAATTTGTGGGTGGGATGATATGTTATATAGTGATGTTGAGACATTATATGAAAGCATATTGCCTGATAGCATTTTAACACCTACCACGACAATAGATGAAAGATTATCAATTATAAATAATTCTTCGTTGACAACTAATGAACGCACAGATGCAATAGTATCAACCGCACTTGAAATACAAAGAGGAGTTTTAGATGGTACTTATACATACAGTGAAGCATCAGCAATTTTAGAAAAAATTCAAATAGACAATAATCAATTTTCAGGAGAAATTGGAAAAATTATTAGTACTACAAAATATTGGTTAGATGATGTTGAAGCTTTTGATACTATAGCAACAGAGCTAGGACTTCAAACTTATTCTGGATCATTAACTTAAACAAAAACAGTTATTATAACTGATAACTAACAAAATTTAGAACGATTTAATCAAAATTCCATATATGTTGAATTGTAAAATTAATTTGTGTTTATAAATGTAAAAAAATGTTATATTTTAATAAATTAATTGACAAAAAAATAAAAATATACTACGATTATTACAAAGAATAGTAATATATAATGTGCTATTTGTATAAATTCAAGGAGGTGAATATAATGGTTTTAAAAGCAACTCCAGAAGAGATTAGAACAGCAGGAAAAAAATTAGTTGCAAATGCAGAAACATATTTAGCATCTGTTAAAAGCTTGTACCAAACTATTGATAGTTTGAAAGCTAATTGGCAAGGAGCTGATAATCAACAATTTGCAACAACAGTATATAGCTATAAAGAAAATATTGATGCACTTGGTCAAGTAATAGGAAATTATGGTGTGTTTTTACAAGAAACTGGAAATAGTTTAGAAAAATTGCAAGCAGATATTGCCCAACAAGCAAGTGCTTTATAATTTACTAGAGTGAAGGAGGAAGATAATAATGCAAATGCAAGTAAATTCCATAGAATTACGTAACGCAGCAAATTCATTAAGAAAAAATGTTAATGATATGCGTACTACATTAGATGAAGCTACAACTACAATAAATGGAACTGCTGCTTCTTGGGAAAGTTCAGCAGCTGAAAATTTAAGAGCTAGATATACAAGCCTTTCTGGAAAATTTACAGATTTTTATGATGCAATTACTAAATATGCAACATTTTTAGATAATACTGCATCAGCATATGAATCAGCAGATAAGAAAATAGAAGAGAAAGCTGAAGAATTATTGAATAGTGGTTATGGTGCTTAATCCTAGAAACAAATATTAGATACAATAAGCATTGTATCTTTTTTTTTGCTTTGATATAATTATATTGGTGATTGTATGAATGATATAAATGAAATTAACTTGGAAAATAATAGGAAAAAAAATATAAAGAAAAATATTCCATTTATAATTATAATTATAATAATTATAGTATTAACTGTCATTTTTTTTAAAATGCAATCTTCTAATAATGTATATATAATTCTAGATAACAATAGAATAATTGAATACGAAAATAAAAAATATAAATTTACAGAAAAAAAAGATTATGAAAAAAGTAAATATAAAGTTTTTTATCAAAATGATTACATAGGAAGCTATTTTATCAGCAAGGTAGATTCTTTTACTGGTGAAGTTTTTTTTACTAGTATAAATTCTGAAAATTATTATATTTTTGATAAGCCCTTGTTAGCAATATCAGATAATGTGAATTACATAGAATATCAAAATGAAAATTTTCTAGAAAGTGATTTTACAATATTTAATGATATAAGTAACAAAGATTATATTAAAAAATTATCCGACTTAATTTATACATCAAAAATCACACTTGATTTTGATAATGATGGAACTCTTGAAACAATTTATATTGTAACTTATGAATCAATCGACGATAATGAAAATGATGAAATAATAAATCAAAATAATTATTCAGTAATATTTTATGTAAAAAATAATCAAACTTATTTAATAAAAGAAGGTATACCTTATTATGAAGAAGAAAATATAGTTTTTCCAAATTATAGAATTAGGTCAATAATCGATATAAATAATGATAATATATATGAAATTATTATTGCAAATATGATGTACGATGAGCCTATATATGAAATATATGAACTAAATAATAATAAATATGAAATGGTATTTTCTACTACTATTGGGAGGTAAAAATGAGAAAAAAATTAAAAAAATATATATTGTATTTCCTGATTTTAGTTATTTTATTTCCATTAATAGTAAATGCTGAAGAACTTTTCCCATCTACAGAAATAAATGTTTCGTGTGATGGTATTTTTACTCCAGAAGCTTTAGAAATAATAAGATTAGTCTTAAGTTGGTTCAGAATTTTAGCTCCAATTACTTTGATAATACTAATAGCAGTTGATTTTGCAAGTGCAGTTATAAGTCAAGATAGCGACTTATTAGCAAAAGCAATTAGTAAATCAGTTAAAAGAAGCTTAGCAACTTTGGCTGTAATATTTGTTCCAACGATGATAATTGCACTATCTAAAATAGCATATATTGATAGCCTTTTGAGTTCTGACCCTCTTTGTAGTAGTGCTACAGGTACTGCTGCTAAAGAAAGTATTCGTGTTTCTGAATCAAAAGACAATAATAATTATGTTTGGCAAAATGGAGTTATAAGTGGTAGTAGTGGAACTTCAAATAATGGAACTTATACAGAAGGTAATGGTAGTAGCTGGAAAAGATCATTAAAAACTATAACAATAAATGGAAGAACTTATGATATGTATAATCAAACGTATTTATCTGATATATCATATCAAGGAGGAAATTTAGCCAAATATGGATGTGCACCCATTGCTTTTGCAACAGCAGTTAGTGGATTTAATAATACAATAGGTGCATACGAAGCAGCAGAAATGGTTACATCTAGAAGTTTTAGTGGAATTGAAAGAGCTTTAGATAGCGTAGGTGTAAGCTATGACGGGCCTTATTATTATAATTCTAATGATCGTGATGAGGAAAGAGTACAAGAAATGGCTAAACTCGTAAGAGAACATCTAGAACAAGGTAAACCCGTTATTGCATTAGTTACTGGTGGAAATAATGGAGAAACTAAGTATGCCATGAATAATCATTTTATAACACTTTTAGGTGAAACGAATGATGGAGAAGTAATTATAAGTAATTGTGGAACTGAAAGAGGAGACTTAGAAGAAATTATAAGATATTATTTGGCAGGAGGAAGAAAAGGATTTTTATTAGTGGGGTGATATTGTATGTCATATATAGAATTTAAAAATGTAATAAAAGAATATACTATGGGAGAAATAAAAATAAAAGCATTAAATAATACTAACTTTTCTATTAATAAAGGAGAACTTGTTGTAATAGTAGGACCATCTGGTGCAGGAAAAACTACAGCTCTTAATTTACTTGGCGGAATGGATAGCGCTACTAGTGGTAATATTTTTATTGATGGAAAAGATATTACTACATTAAATAACAAAAATTTAATTAAATATCGTAGAGAAGATATTGGATTTGTTTTTCAATTTTATAATTTAGTTCAAAATTTAACAGCATTAGAAAATGTTGAACTAGCAACTCAAATATGTAAAAATTCTTTAGACCCTAAAATGATATTAAAAAATGTAGGATTAGAAAATAGAATGAATAACTTTCCATCACAACTTTCTGGTGGAGAACAGCAACGTGTGGCAATAGCTAGAGCAATAGCTAAAAATCCTAAAATTCTTTTATGTGATGAACCAACTGGTGCACTAGATTATAATACTGGAAAACAAATATTAAAACTTTTGCAAGATACCTCTAGAATTAATAATATGACAGTTATAATAATAACCCATAATACAGCAATTACTCCTATGGCAGATAAAGTAATAGTATTTAAAAATGGAGAAGCAAAGGAGTCCATCATTAATACTAGTCCAGTTTCAGTAGAGGAGATAGAATGGTAATGAAATTTAAATTGTTAAAAACAGCTTTTTTAGAAATTAAAGCTAGAAAAAAAATATTTATTTCTCTTGTGTTTATGTCACTTTTGGGGGTAGGTTTTTTTGCAGGTATAAAAGCTACTTCTCCAAGCATGAAAAATACTTTAGAAAGTTATTTTAACGATTTAAATACTTATGATATTGAATTAACCTCAACAGCGTTTACTTCCATAGATAAGGACAATATACTTGAAATAGATGGAATCGAAAATGTAGAATTAGGAATTTCATATGATGATATTGTAACTTATGATGATAATAAACCTGTTGTTAGAATATATAGTATTTTAGAAGATATCAATCAATTGAATTTAGTTGATGGAAGAATGCCAGAAAATTACGATGAATGTGTAATCGATGAAAAAATTTTAATTAATGATCCTAAATTTTCTATTGGTGATTATATTGAAATTACTGATAATTATAATCTATTAAAATCTAAAAAAGTAAAAGTAGTTGGAATAGTAAATTCTTCACTCTATTTATCTTCAGTACGTGGAAATACTAATTTAGCTTCTGGAACAATTGATTATTTTTTATATATGCCTAAAGATAATTTTGCACATGATAATATTTATACAAATATGTATATTACAATTGACAGCAATAAAGAAACTTATAGTAATGCTTATTTAAAAGAAGTAAACAATATTGAAAATAAAATTAGTCAAATTTACGATAATGCATATATAACGAATAGGACAGAAAACACAGGTTATATAAGTTTTATTCAAGACACAGAACGAATTGACAATATAGCCAAAATATTTCCTGTTATCTTTTTTGTAGTAGCGGTTTTAATAAGCTTAACATCAATGACAAGAATGGTAGAAGAACAAAGAGTTGAAATTGGAACATTAAAAGCTATGGGGTATAGTAGTTTTGATATTGCATCAAAATACGTTATTTATGCAAGTATTGCAAGTGTTATTGGTGGAATAGTAGGAATTATTATTGGTGTAAACTTAATTCCTAGACTTATTTATTCAATGTATGAGATAATGTATACAACAAAAAAATTAATGGTTAGTTATAATCTTTCTTTTTCATTTTTCGGTTTATTATTATCATATTTTTGTATAATAGGTGCAACAATATATGCAACCGTTAAAGAGCTAAAAAATAATCCAGCAGTATTAATGCGTCCTAAAGCACCTAAGATTGGTAAAAGAGTATTATTAGAAAGAATTAGTATTATTTGGAATAAATTAAGCTTTACTAGTAAAGTTACTGTTAGAAATATTTTTCGCTATAAAAAAAGATTTTTAATGACAATAATAGGTATTGCTGGATGTACAGCTTTAATATTTTCAGGATTTGCATTAAAAGAATCTGTAAGTAGTTTGTTACCTTCACAATATGGAAATATATTTCAATATGATATTGAAGCTATATCGTTGAATAGACTAAATGACAATGAACTTGAAAATTTGGAAAAAAATAATGATATAACCGACTATAAAAAAATAATGACTCAAACTTTAACTGTTCAAAAAAATGATAATGAAGTTGATGAAACATATTTAATGGTATTTGAAAATCTGGATATAGATAATTTTATAAAAATAAAAAATTCAAAAAGTAATAAAAAAATTTCTATTAACGACGGTGTAATAATAACTAATAAATTAGCCGAATTATTAGATGTTGAAATTGGTGATGAAATAGAAATAATTAATTCTAGTGATAAAAAAGTAAAAGTTAAAATAAATAATATTTGTGAAAATTATTTATATCATTATGTTTATATGTCTCAAGATATTTATAAATATATATATGATGAAGAACCATCTTTTAATGCCGTTTTAATAAATACTATATATGACGAAGAAGATTCACAAAAAAAAGTTGCTGAAGAAATATTAAAAGACAATGTTTTTGCCCAAGCAATTGTAACAAAAACGACAGCTAATTTATTTAATGACATTATGGAAAATTTAAATTATGTTGTTGTAGTTCTTATTATATCTGCTGCTATATTAGCATTTTCTGTATTATATAATTTATCTAATGTAAATATAAGTGAAAGGATAAGAGAACTTGCTACAATAAAAGTACTAGGTTTTTATGATCATGAAGTACATAATTATGTTGAAAAAGAAAGTATATTGTTAACTATTATAGGAATATTCATTGGATTAATTTTAGGTTATTTTTTAAGTTTTGCTATTATTGAAACGTGTGAATTAGATATAATGGTAATACCTGTTGATTTTTCAATTAATTGTTATGTTTATTCCATAATAATAACTATAATATTTACGATTATCATAAGTGTATTTTCATATTTTAATTTAAAGAAAATAAATATGATAGAATCTCTAAAGAGCATTGAATAAATGTTCTTTTTTTGTACTTAATATTTTAAAACTAATAAATTAATGGTATACTAATATTAGAAATTTAATAATGGAGAGGTAATATGAATAATAAATGGCATAACAATAGTATTGAAAATATTTATAAAATATTAGATAGCAATGAAAATGGTTTAACAAATGAAGAAGTAAAGAAAAGACTAAAGAAATATGGTAAAAATGTTTTACCAAAAGAAAAAAAAGATGGACTACTAAAAATATTCTTTTCACAGTTTACAAGTCCGATTGTTATTGTAATGATAATTGCAGGAATATTTTCTTTCTTAGCTAAAGAATATATTGACTGTATAGCAATAATATTTATCATTATGATAGATGCCATTTTTGGAACAGTTCAAGAATGGCAAGCTGGAAAAGAAGCAGAAAGCCTACAAAAATTAATAAAAGTAAAAAGTAAAGTTATAAGAGATGGAAAAGAGAAAATAGTAGATTCTGAAGAATTAGTTGTTGGTGATATTGTTTTACTAGAAAGTGGTAACAAAGTTTCTGCTGATTTAAGAATTATATCTTCTTTAAACCTTACTGCTGATGAGTCTGTACTTACTGGTGAATCATTAGCTTCAGTAAAAAATAATAGTATATTAGAAGAAAATATAGCTATATCAGATAGATCTAATATGGTTTTTGGTGGAACTTCTATTGTAACTGGAAGAGCAACTGCTATAGTTGTAGAGACTGGGGCAAATACTGAAATAGGAAAAATTTCTAGTAAAGTTTTAGAAACAAAAGATGAAAAGTCGCCTTTAGTTATTAGGATGGAAAAACTTTCAAAACAAATTACTATAATAATAGTTATTATTGCTATATTATTAACTTGTGTAATGATTTTTAAAGGTGAAAATATTAAAGATGTCTTTATTTCCGTTGTAGCATTATCTGTATCAGCTATGCCAGAAGGCTTACCACTGGCATTAACTTTAGCATTAACTATTGGATCACATAGAATGTCTAAGAAAAACGTAATAGTAAAAAAGTTAAATTCAGTAGAGAGTCTAGGAAGCTGCACAGTAATAGCTAGTGATAAAACAGGAACATTAACGGTAAATGAACAAACCGCTAAGCGCATCTTATTACCAGATGATTCACTTTTTGAAATTGAAGGTACAGGTTATAACGGAGATGGAAAAGTTATATGCATCGATAATGCTAAGATAAATGATGCTATAACTATTGCTAAATTGGGTGTAATAAACAATGAAGCTTCATTAAAAAAAGAACATAATAAATGGAAAAGCTTTGGAGATTCAATTGATATAGCATTTTTAGCACTAGGAGAAAAACTTAACGTTGAAAGAAATTATTTAGAATTAAAGAAAATACCATATGAATCTGAAAAAAAATATTCAGCAGTTTTTTACCAAGAAAATGGCGACAACTTTTGTACTGTAAAAGGATCTTTAGAAAAAGTTCTATCTTTTTGTGATACTATGATTGTTGATTCTAAAAAAGAAAAACTAGATATGAAAAAAATACAACAACAAAATAATTATCTAGCAAAATCTGGATATCGTGTTATAGCTTTAGCTAAATCTAATAAATTAGAAGATGTACCAAAAAAAGAATTATTAAATGACGAAGATATACCTAAATTATCTTTTATTGGATTAGTGGCTTTTATAGATCCAATTAGAAAAGAAACTATTGAATCAATAAAGGAATGTAAAAAAGCTGGTATTAAAGTTGTTATGATTACAGGTGATCATCCACTAACTGCCTTCGCTATTGCTAAAGAGTTGGGACTTAGCAGTTCACAGGAAGAAGTTGCTAATGGCAATGAGATAGAAGAATATCTTGCTAAGGGAAATAGAGAATTTGATAAATTTATAAAAAATAAGAAAGTATTTACAAGGGTCACGCCAATTCAAAAACTAGAAATAGTAAATTCGTTTAAAAGACAGGGCGAATTTATTGCTGTAACTGGTGATGGTGTAAATGATGCACCTGCAATTAAGACAGCGAACATAGGAATTGCTATGGGTAGTGGTACCGATGTTGCTAAAGAAACTGGTAAAATGATAATTTTAGATGATAATTTTATGTCCATTGTTTCAGGTATCGAAGAAGGAAGAAACGCTTATAGTAATATAAGAAAAGTTGTTTATTTATTATTATCTTGCGGTTTATCAGAAGTATTGTTCTTTACTCTTTCAATAATATTTAATTTAGATGTTCCACTTGTTGCAATTCAATTGTTATGGCTAAATATAGTAACGGATGGATTACAAGATATGGCATTATCATTTGAAAGAGAAGAAAAGGAAATTATGAATGAAAAACCACGTAATCCCAAAGAATCAATTTTTGATAAACTTATGTTAGAGCAAACATTGTTAGCAGGATTTACGATAGGATTAATTGTTTTTGCTGTTTGGGTATATCTAATAAAAATAATTAATATGCCAGTAGATACAGCCCGTGGATATATCATGATGTTAATGGTATTTATGCAAAACTTACATGCACTTAATTGTCGTAGTGAAAAAATATCAACTTTTAAATTGCCAATATCTAGAAATTGGTTTATTGCTTTTAGTATTTTTGGAGCAATTATACTTCAAATTATTGTGATGGAAGTAGATGTTTTAAGTCATTTCCTAAAAACAAACAGCATGCCATGGATAGATATTCTATATATATTTTTAGCTAGTGTACCTGTTCTTATAGTTATGGAAATATTTAAAAAGATTAAGTTTAGAAAAAGAGGTTAATTTAGTATGGAAAAGGCTGTTGAAAAAATAATAGAAGGATTAGTAGATTTAGGTTTTAGAATAATTGGTTTAATACTAATTTTATTAATAGGATTTAGATTGGTTAAATTTATCATAAAAGTATTAAACAAAGGGAAAGGGTTTAACAAGCTAGAAAAGAGTGTTCGAACATTTATTAATAGCTTTGTAAGCATTGTTTTAAAAATATTAGTAGTTATAACAGCATTGGCCTACATTGGTATACCAATGACATCAATGCTTACAGTGTTTGGAACAGCAACTCTTGCAATAGGTCTAGCATTACAAGGTGGACTCACAAATATGGTTGGGGGACTTATGCTTCTTGTATTTAAACCATTTAAAGTAGGGGATTATATAGAAACGCATACCGATAGTGGAACAGTTGATGAGATAACTATTTTTTATACTATTTTAAAAACACCTGACAATAAAAAAATAGTAATACCAAATGGTCCATTATCAAATGAAACAATTATAAATTATTCTGCGCAAGATAAAAGAAGATTAGATTTAGATTTTTCTGTTAGTTATGATTGTGATGTAGATAAAGTAAAAAGAATACTACTAAATATTTTAAATAATGAAGAGTTCGTGTTAAAAGATGAAGAAATTTTTGCTAGATTATCAAAACACGGTGACAGTTCACTTATATTTACTACTAGAGTGTGGGTCAAAACAGATGATTATTGGAATTTAAAATTTAATTTAGAAGAAAAAGTAAAAGAAGAGTTTGATAAAAATAAAATATCTATCCCTTATCCACAACTTGATGTTCATGTAAAAAATAATAAATAACTATATGTAATAATATTGTAAAAATAGTTGTTAAAGTATTGTCTAAAAAAGAAAGACTTTACATGCCTAATAGTTAAGTTGCTATTAGGTATTTTTATATAAAAAGTGTTGAAAAATAAGAATAAAAAAATAAAATTATAAAAAATCCTTTTTTTAAAAAAATTAAAAAAAGTAAAAAAATATAAAATAGTGAAAATGATTAAAACCTTAATAAAATAAGGGAAAAATACAAATTTTAAAAAATAAAAAAATAAAAAAAAATAAGAAAATTAACTTTACACTTTTTTGAAAAAATAATTTTTTAGAGAAAAAACTTATTTTATAAGGTTTTTTGAGAATTGGTAAAAAAATGGCATTGACTTATATATTTTTTGTGCCTAAAATTATCTTAAAGACAGATAAGGAAGTGAGTTTTAAAATGGATAAAGATACTTTTTTTGAAAATCTTAAGGTAGTAAAAAGAAATGGTAAAAAGGTTGACTTTGAGGGTGCTAAAATAGCTCTTGCTATAAAAAAAGGTTTTGATAATATTGTTATTCCAGACGATGTTGAAGTAGAAACAGGAAAAGTATATACTGAAAAAGATATTCAAAAAGTTTATCAATCAGTTATAACAAGAATAGAAAAAGAATATAAAGATGAGGAAAAAATTAAAATCGAAGAAATTCAAGACTTAATAGAAGAAGAATTACAAAAAAAAGGATATCTTGATGTGTATCATTCATTCAAAGATTATCGTGAGAGAAGAAATCAATCAAGAGAAATGTTTTTTGATGATAAAAAGAAACATAAATTTTTAAAAACACTAGAAGGTTTAGGATTAAAAAGTGCTCATGAAGATGATACTAAAAGAGAAAATGCTAATATTGATGGTAATAGTGCCATGGGAACAATGTTACAGTATGGTTCTACAGTATCAAAAGAATTTGCAAAATCTTACCTTATGAAGAAAAAATTTGCTGATGCGCACGACGATGGAGATATTCATATTCATGATTTAGATTTTATGGCAATGGGTACAACAACTTGTATGCAAATAGATTTAGAAAAATTATTTAAAAATGGCTTTTCTACTGGACATGGTCATTTACGTTCTCCTAAAGATATTATGAGTTATTCAGCTCTTGCTGCAATTGCAATTCAATCAAATCAAAATGATCAACATGGAGGTCAAAGTATACCTGCATTTGATTTCTATTTAGCCCCAGGAGTATTGATGACATTTAAAAAACAATTAAAACAAACAATTTCGGATTTGTTAGATTATTCAGGATTTGAAAGTTATATAAATATGAACAGCATAGTAAAAGAAATAGATAAAATAGATACTATTGGAATAACTTGGGAATATTTTGAAAGATTTATAAAAGAAAATGAAATGGTTAAAAGACTTTTTGAAATGTCGATAGATAAAGCTTATAAGAAGACTAATAGAATTACTTATCAAGCAATGGAAGCATTTGTACATAATTTAAACACAATGCATTCTCGTGCTGGTGCTCAAGTACCATTTTCTTCAGTAAACTTTGGTACAGACACATCACTTGAAGGAAGAATGGTTATGGAAAATTATTTGTTAGCAGTAGATGCTGGATTAGGGCATTCAGAAACTCCAATATTTCCTATATCAATATTTAAAGTAAAAGAAGGAATAAATTACAATCCAGAAGATCCAAATTACGATTTATTTAAACTTGCATGTAAAGTATCAGCAAAAAGATTATTCCCTAATTTTTCTTTTATAGATGCACCATTTAATTTACAGTATTATAAAGAAGGAGATTATAATACCGAAGTTGGCTATATGGGATGTAGGACTAGAGTGTTAGGAAATGAAGTTGATTCAGACAAAGCAGTAACACCTGGAAGAGGTAATTTATCATTTACTTCAATAAATTTGCCAAGATTAGGATTAAAGTATGGTATTGCAACAAAACAAAGAGAAAAAGCTGATTTTGAAGGATTCTATCAAGAATTTGAAGAATTAATAGAACTAGTAAAAGATCAATTACTAGAACGTTTTGAAATTCAATGCAATAAAAAAGTTTACAATTTCCCATTTTTATTGGGACAAGGTGTATGGCTAGATTCGGAAAAATTAAAACCAAATGACAGATTAAGAAGAGTTTTAAAGCATGGAACATTAAGCATAGGCTTTATTGGATTAGCAGAATGCTTAAAGGCTCTTATAGGAGAACATCATGGTGAAAGTGAAGAAGCACAAAAATTAGGATTAGATATAATTGGATTTATAAGAAAAAAATGTGATGAATATAGTGAAAAATACAATTTGAATTTTACATGTTTAGCAACACCAGCCGAAGGATTATCTGGAAGATTTACTGCAATGGATAAAGCAATATATGGAAAAATAAAGGGTGTTACTGATAGAAGTTATTATACAAATTCTTTCCATATACCAGTTTATTTCCCAATTACTATAAAGAAAAAAATAACTCTAGAAGCACCATATCATGCACTTACTAATGCAGGTCATATATCATATATAGAGTTGGATGGTGATACTTCTGAAAATTTAGAAGCATTCGAAAAAGTAGTTAGAATAATGAAAGAAGCGGGAATAGGTTATGGAGCAGTAAATCACCCAGTAGATAGAGATCCGGTTTGTGGATATGTTGGAATAATCAAAGATGTTTGTCCAAAATGTGGACGCCGTGAGGGTGAAGGAGTAAGTTTAGAAAAAATCACATCGTTACAATGTGATTGTAGATAAAAGAAAGGAAGAGGTAAATAAAAATGAAAAAAGAATTAGAGTTTGAAACAACACAAAAAGAAAAGAAAACTACAGGAGAAGGAGTAGGATTTGAAAGAATCAGAAGAATTACTGGTTACCTTGTAGGAACTGTTGATAGGTTCAATAATAGCAAACGTGCCGAAGAACATGATCGTGTAAAACATTCTTTTTAAAATATGTTTATAAGATTAGCTAGTAAATTACAAAGAGGCAGTATTGTTGATGGAAAAGGACTAAGGGCAGTTATTTGGACTCAAGGATGCCCACATAATTGTCCTATGTGTCATAATCCTGAAACTCATGATTATAATGGAGGCTATTTAGAAGATATTGAAGAATTAAAAAAAGAGATTAATTCATTAGATTGTGAAGAAGGAGTTACATTTTCTGGAGGTGATCCTTTTGAACAACCGGATGCATGCCTAGAAATTGCAAAATACTGTCATAAAATTAATTTAAATGTTTGGTGTTATACAGGATATACTTATGAGCAACTTATAAAAAAAAGTAAAGAAGATGCTATTATAATGGATTTTTTAAAAGAAATAGATGTTTTAGTTGATGGAAGGTTTATTTATAAATTGAAAAGTTTAGAGGCAAAATTCAGAGGATCAAAAAATCAACGATTAATTGATGTTAATAAAACTTTAGAAACTGGAAAAATTGTTTTATTAGAGTTAGAAGAAAAAATTAATAAAAAGAAAGAAAAAATATACATATAAATATTAGAAAAAATAAAATTTTTTAATGTAAAATATAGTAAAAAAATATAGAATTTTTAGATATTAAAATTAAAAAAAATTAGATTTTTGTCAAATAGTGTCGATGAACAATAAATTTGATAAATGAACTGATTAAGAGGAGTGATTTAAAATCACTCTTTTATAATGCGTTTAATTAAGAAAAATTTTAGCAATAAAATAATCATATTTTCTATATCCGAAAATAATTCTTTTAACTAATTTAATGAAATTATTTGCTGCTTCAATAAAAAAAATTTGATAATTATTTTTAATAAATGGTAAGTTCTAATAAACACTTAATAGAAGTTTTTACATAAAAAAAGTTTTGTTTATGATTGTTTAAAGTAGTTTTTTATAAATTTCTATGTTACTTTTTATTGAATTTCATAGCATTAATTTTTGCTTTATTAAATAATTTTGAAGCGAGATGAGTTAAGTGAAATTTATCAATAATAATAAATTTAATGAGACCTCTAGTTTTATAATTATAAAGTAAAAATATTTAATTAATTTGTCAAGATGCTCATCTTCAATAATATTGATAGTTTATTTAGTAATACTATCACACATAGAAAACTCATAGCACTATCGGAGGTTTTAACAGATTTAAATTCATCAAAATATAAAATAACAGTAAATAATATTTATAAAGTTTTTGTGCTTTATAATGGTATTTCATAATCCTAAAAATAATATTAGTAGAAAGAGTAAAAGGTTTGAATTATATAATGTTAAAATATTTTTAAAATCAGAAATATTAGCTATTTTAAAATTAAAAGTTATAAATCTTTGCTTTTCAAATTTAATATTAAGCAAAATTTAACATTTATAATAGCAACTGGGATTAAGAGAAAAATAAGTTTTAAATATTTTATGATTTATACATTTAATTTTATTTTCATAATATAATTTTTTCTTTAAAATTATATTGTTCTCTTTTAAATTTACGAATATTAATTATATAATTTTGATTATAGACATATGGATATATAATTTTTTTCAATTTGTTTTAGCAACTGTTTATTGTATCAAGTTTTAAGTTATATATATTTTATTATGAAAAAAGTACACATAACAATTTTATAAATTACATATCCTAAAAATTATATAGTCTATTTTATTATTAGGCTTTTGTAAAAAAACGTAAAAAAATTAAAATAACAAGAAATTTAAGAAGATATAATGTATAATAAATTTATATATAATATGAGGTGAATTATAATATGTCAGATTCTACAAAAATGAACTTAGAACAAATTAATAGTATATTATCAAATTTTAATACAACAATTGGGAATTTTAAAAATGCATATGTGAAGGCAAGCGAAGAGAATTTTTTCAAAATATTGAAAGATGCTGCCCTAGAAAATGGTTTTGTTAAATCATATGATGACAACAATATTCAACTTATATCATCGCTAGATACTGTTAAAAGCACTATACAAACAATTGTAGAAAATGCAATACAAGTTGACACTGGAATAGAAGACGAAATAACATCTTTAGAAGGTAGAGGTAGAACTAGAGGTGGTGGAGGTAGTCAAAGTATTGAAGAAGATGATGTTATCACGGCGCAAACACAGACACAATTAATTGATAATTCAAAAGAACAACTAGAACAATATACAAATATGTCTATGAGTGATTTGTCATTAATTGCAAGTGAGTTAGGAATTTTAGCCGATGACAATAATATAACTCTTGATAAATTATTAACAGAAGAAGATTATACTTTAAAAATTCAATCTACTTTATTAGCAAGTCCTAACATTTCAGACAATTTAAAAAATCTTATTCAAGTTGGAAATATAGATATAAGTCAAAAAATATTATTAAATATATTTAGTGGCAATGTACCAGAAGTTGTTGGAATGAACGATGATATGAAGAATGTAATTAAAACGTACTTACAAATGGTAGCTGATAGTAACAATTTAAGTTTAGAAACATTATTAAGAGGACCAGAATATAGTAATGTATTGAAGGATTCTTTGAAAAATTTTAATAATATTCCAAATTATTTAGGAAAATTAACAGACGATAGCATGGGATTATCATTGCTTGATGTTTATGATGGAAATAATATTGGGGATATGAATTCTGGAGAAGTATCTATTATTAGAAACTTTATTGACACTGCCTCAGAATCAAAAAGTTCTAATATTGAATCTCTTCTTGGAAATGTATCTAATATAAAAAGTGATGTTACAAACTTAGGAAAAAGTTCAGTATTTATGACTAATTTAACTAAATTTAGCAATGAAGCAACAACAAGTATTTTAAGTACATTAATGGGGATTGAATAGGTGACATTATGGAAAGGAAAATAAATATAAATTGGACTGAAGTGAAAGCTTTAGGAAAAAGAACAGAAGAAAATGCTATTAGATTTGAAGAAGCAAGAAAAAATTTCAAGAAATAATTAATTCGTTACCAGAATGTTGGAGAGGCTTAGATGCAGAAAATTTTAAGACAAAAATGAATAATTATTTAAATTTATTAAAAGAAGATACGGCTTATTTAATAGATTGGAGCATGATGTTTGATAAAAGCTCATCTAAATACAAAGGTCATATAGAAGACGGTGTAAAAAAGATGAAGAGTATTGAAGAGGAATATTTATTACCACAGCAACCTAAAATGATAACACCACCAATGACAGGAGGAATGTACGATGGACAGTAATATATACATAGAGGCAGATATGCTTCAAATGAAAATAACTCAACTAAGGGAGCAAAAGAAAAATATGGAAGATGCATTGAATTCTATAAAAAATGATTGTTCTAACATGATTAATTACTGGTCAGGAAGTTCTGGTACGAAGGCATACATTACATTAACTAATTACACAAATGAATTTCAAAGCATATATGACACTTTAGAATCCAACATAGCTTTTATTGAAAAAGTTTTGGATAGTTATAAACAAATGGATGCGTTGATTAATAAAAAAATGCAAGAAAATGCAAATATAGCTGTATATTAATAGGTGAATAATATGAAAGCGAAAATAACTAAAAATGAAAGCTTAGTAGCAATTTATGCAGTAATAAAAGATTGCGATACTAGTGCAGCAACAACTATAGCTGAAAGATTGAATTTATCTTATGATAATTTAAAAAGCGGAATTGATACAGTAATAGATGACTTCGGAATTGGTGATACTTGGGATGATGATATCGAACTGGAATTAAATGGTACAGCAAAAACAGGTATAGACGATATGATTTTATCGTGTAAATCTCCTGCAGATCAAATAATAATATCAGCAGGTACTAATTTGGCAAAATTAATAACACTATTAAAATCATATGATGAAAAAGTTGATGAATATAATACAAATGCTGATGAATATAATAATCTTGGAGAATGTCCCAAAAAATATATATACGATGAAGAAACTGGGGAATCAAATTATAATTCCAAATATAAAACTTGGGTAAACAATGAAAATAGACTATCTGGAATCTTAAATACTTTAAATGAAGAAATAATGAGTTATGAAACATCATCAAATGAAGCAATTAATTTATTAAAAACTTTATTAACTCCAATTGGAAGTGAAACCTCAATTGGTGCTTTTGCAACATCAGTAGGAACAACAGACACATACGAGGGAAAGAGAGACTTAAGTTATTTTGGATACGACGAGCAATATTCTATTCGAGGTACTACAGTTAAAGATGCTAATGGTAATATAATTAAAGAAACATACTATATATTAAGTCCAACAGGAGAAGTAGTTCAAACTGGTGTTATTACATATGATGAAAATGGGTCACCAAATATTTCACAGTACATTAAAAAATACGAAGAACCAACTACTGTTGAAGAAATTGAAATAGCTAAAACAGCTGCAATAGAAAGAGGAGAAATTCAAGAGGTAGCATATCTTGATCAAGAAGTTAAACCAAAAGAAGAAAAAAGCAGTACTGATTATGATGTTGGACCAGATGGAAAAGGAAAATCGACAAGAGATTACGAAGAAACATATGAGGATGGTACTTCAGTTGAAGGTAGTGAAACAAGAACAGGAGAGTTTGGTACTGATGATGAACATTTAAATGGAGAAGTTGTAGACGAAGGAATAATAACTACTTCAGTTGGAGAACAGTTTGACTTTGAAAATAAAGGAATTATAGCAAATGGAAGAGTTGAAAGAGAAGAGTTAACAGTAACACAAGAAGAAGCTCCTGTTCTAACAAGAACTACTGATCATGTAGCTGATTATAAAAGTTCATGGTCTGGATTAGATGTTGGCGTGGATTATGTAGAGTCTGATAATTCATCAGAAATAACAGTTACTCAAAGAGTAGTTATGGATGATGGCTCTGGGAACCCAGTAGAACAAATCATTACAATAACAAGAAATAAAGATGACCCTTTCTGTGGAAGCGTAACTAAGGAAGATGGGACAATGATAGAGGTTTACCGTGATGAAAATGGTGATCTTTATCAGCGAGAAACATATACAGATAAACATAATAAAGTTGTTGTGGGAGATTCTTTTCCAGTACGAGAAGATTATGCTTCATTCGTTGTAAATGGTGAGTCTACTACTGTAAATATGGATAATCCATTGGATATGGAACAAGTAAGTTTGGCATATCAAAATGCTAGAATTGAAGTAGGATACGATGTAAGCCATGCAATAGAGGGGCAACATCATTTAATGTTAAATGGTGAAGTAACAATCTCATCTTTTGGCAGTGAAAATGAAACAGTAATGCAATTAATCCCATTAGAATAACAATAAATAAAGGAGAGAGAATATGGAATTAATATGTAAAAATAATAATAATATAACTAAACAAGAACTAGAAATCCTATTTAGTATGTATTTATATAATTCGAACAAAATAGCACAAGGGAAAAGACATTTTAACAAAGCCAATAATTCTACAGAATATAAAGAAAATTGGATAAATGGTTTATTAAAAAATGATAAAAATAAATATTTAATTTGTGTAGAAAATGGAAATTTAATTGGTTTTACAATTGTGTCATTAGAAGAAAAAGAAAATTATATAAATGATTTCCAAATTATAGACTCATATCAACATGATGGGAAAACATTTAGATTTTTAGTAGAGGCATTGTTAAATAATTCTAATCCTGATAATGATTTCAAAGGTAGAATTTGGAGTGAAAATGACAACGCCAAAATAGTATTTAAATCGATGGGGGCTTTGATTGTAGATGGAAAATATCAATTAAGTTATAAGAAAGCTAAAGAATGGTTTGAAAAGGAGCCTCAAGAGTACAATGGAGGTCGTAGATAGTTGAAAAATGAAAAGCAAATAGTCTTATTTTTAAAAAAAAATACTGAATATAATCCAACACAATTAGGAGCTAAAATTAATCAAAAATTTAATAATTTAGGCTTGCCAATAATATTACCAAATAATTATACAAAAGATAATCAACCATTAATTATTTTTAATCAAGGAATTTTAAACATGACGATAACTATTAATGATGTTTCGTTTACATTTTTAGAAAAAAATAAAAATGATATCGCTGATTTACTTATTGATATTGTTTCTTTTCTGGAGGATAACGAATTAAATTTTAATAGAATGGGGTATGTTTCTTCTTATTATCAAACAAAAAAAGAAAGAGAATTCTTTAAAGATAAAATGATTAAAGAAAAAAATAAAATATGTAATGATTTTCAAATAGCATGGTATGAAGAGCAATTAATTGATTCAGTTAAAGTCAATTTTTGGGAAAGGCACTTAACAGATTTTTATAATAATGTTGAGTTTTTAACAATTTTTGATATAAATACTCCTGCTGATCAAGATTACAATATAAATAGTTATTTTTTGCAAAATTTTTTAAAAAAATGTGATAAATTTCTTGAATTAAAGATTAAAGAATTTACAAAATAAAATGCTAATAATAAATATTTAGGAGGTTTTATGAAGAAAACTTTTTTACTATCAATTTTTATTATATTATTTTTTATTTGTGGTTGCCATAATAGAGAAAAAAGTATCAATAATATGGATGATATAAACGAAAAAATAGAATATACACTTGAAAACATGACACTAGAAGAAAAAATAGGGCAAATGATGATAGTTTTTTATGCTGCACCTAAAATGGATAATACTTTGAAAAGTGCTTTAGAAACAGTAAAACCAGGTGGATTTATTTTATTTAAGGAAAATATAACAACTTATGATGCTACTTTAAAATTAATAAAAGAAATAAAAGATATGTCGAATATTCCAATGTTTATATCAATAGATCAAGAAGGTGGGAATGTTCAAAGACTGTTAGCATTACAAGATAAAGAAGTTTCTAATATACCATATATGTATAATGTAGGATTAACAGATAATGAATTAATTGCTAAAGAAGTTGGGCAAGTAATAGCTGAAGAATTAAGAGTTTTTGGAATAAATATGGATTTTACACCGTCTATTGATATATTATCTAATCCTAATAATACTGTTATAGGAAAAAGATCTTTCGGAAGTAATAGCGAAATAGTAAGTAAAATGGGGCTAGCACTAGCAAACAGTTTATTAGAAAATGGTATAGTTCCAGTGTATAAACATTTTCCAGGACACGGAGATACCTATACCGATTCACACGTTTCACTCCCTATAATAAATAAATCGAAAGAAGAACTTTATAATCTTGAATTAATTCCTTTTATAAATGCTATAAACAATGGTGCAAAAGTTATAATGATAGGACATTTGGCAGTACCAAGTATTACTGGAGATAACACTCCAGCATCATTATCCAAAGTACTTATTACAGATTTTTTAAAAAATGAATTAAATTATGATGGAATTATAACAACAGATGCTTTAAATATGAAAGCTTTAACAAATTATTATTCATCAGATGAAATATATGTTAAAGCAGTAGAAGCAGGAGTAGATATATTATTAATGCCATCTTCATCTAGAGAGTGTTTAAAAGCTATAAAAAAAGCAGTTGATGAAGGAATAATTACTGAAGAAAGAATTGATCAATCAGTAAGAAAAATATTAAAATTAAAGTATGAAAATATAGAAGAAAATTATAATGTTTATTTGCCTAGTAGTTATTTAAATAGTGAAAGTCATCAAAAAGTTTTAGAGAAAATAAGTTATAAATAAAATATTTATAGAGAAATTAAAACCACATTTTTATAAAAATGTGGTTTTATATATTTGTAAATTAAAATTTTAATAATTAAATATTCTTCACTGCTAATTGATTATTATTTACATCAATAACAATATCACTATTATATTTTATTTTATCATTAATTATTTCTTTAGCTATTAGTGTCTCAACATTTCGTGATATAAATCTTTTGATAGGACGAGCACCGTACTTTTCATCGTAAGAATTATTTATTATATAATCCTTAGCATTATCTGTTAGGCTAATTTTAATTTTTTTATCAGAAAGTCTATTATTAATATCATTTATAATTTTATCTAATATTTTATAAACAGTTTCTTTTTTCAATGATTTGAATATAATAATTTCATCAATTCTATTTAGAAATTCTGGCTTAAATGTATTTTTTAATTCATCCATAACTAATTTTTCAGAATTATCTAAATTATCTAATATGTATTCACTTCCTAAATTAGAGGTCATTATTATTATAGTATTTTTAAAATCTACAGTTCTACCTTGCGAATCTGTAATTCTTCCATCATCTAATATTTGTAAAAGAATATTAAAAACATCTTTATGAGCTTTTTCAATTTCATCAAATAACACAATACTATATGGGTTTCTTCTTACTGCTTCTGTAAGTTGTCCTCCATCATCATAACCAACATAACCAGGTGGCGATCCAATTAATCTTGAAACTGAGTGGCTTTCCATATATTCACTCATGTCAATTCTAATCATATGACGCTCATCATCAAATAATTCGTATGCTAAAGTTCTAGCTACTTCAGTTTTACCAACACCAGTTGGACCAAGAAAAATAAATGAACCAATAGGTCTATTTGGATCTTTTATACCACTTCTTGCACGAAGTATGGCATCACTAACTAACTTAATAGCACTATCTTGACCCATAACACGTTTTTTCATGTTTGTTTCCAAATTAAGCAATTTTTCTTTTTCTTCTCCTACTAGTTTACTGATAGGAATATTTGTCCATTTTGATATTATAGCGGCAATACTTTCTTCATCTATGGTATCACTTAATATGTCATTTTTGTTTTGTAACTGTAGTTCTTTTAGTTCTTTTTCCAATTGTGGAATAGTACCATGTTTTAAAATAGCAGCATTTTCTAAATCATAATTATCTTCAGCAAACTCTAATTCTCTTTTTCTTTTTTCTATTTCTTCTTTTTTTCTATTAATTTTATTATTTATATCTTTTTCATTTTCCCAATCTTTTCTTAATTTTTCTTCTTTTTCTTTTAAGTTAGAAATTTTATCATCTAATTCATTAATACGTTGACGAGAAATATCATCTTTTTCTTTCTTTAATGCTTCCTTTTCAACTTCTAATTGCATTATTTTACGTGTTAAAGTATCAAGTTCTGTAGGAACTGATTCCATTTGTACTTTTACAGTTGCACAAGCTTCATCAACTAAATCAATAGCTTTATCTGGTAAAAATCTATTGGTTATATATCTATTTGATAAAGTTGCTGCAGCAATTAAAGCTTTATCTTTAATATTTACACCATGATAAACTTCGAAACGTTGTTTTAGTCCACGTAAAATAGTGATTGTATCTAATACTGTAGGTTCACTAACTAAAACTTTTTGAAATCTTCTTTCTAGGGCACTATCTTTTTCAATGTATTTACGATATTCGTTTAAAGTGGTTGCACCAACACAATGTATTTCTCCTCGAGCAAGCATTGGCTTTAACATATTCCCTGCATCCATTGTACCTTCCATACCACCAGCACCAACTATCATATGTATTTCATCAATGAACATGATAATTTCGCCATTTGAATCTTTAACTTCTTTTAAAACCGCTTTAAGTCTTTCTTCAAACTCACCACGATATTTTGCACCGGCAACTAATGCCCCCATATCTAATTCCCAAATTGTCTTGTTTTTTAAACTATTTGGTACATCACCTTTTACAATACGTTGTGCAAGACCTTCGACTATTGCTGTTTTACCAACTCCAGCTTCACCAATTAATACTGGATTATTTTTAGTTTTTCTTGATAATATTCTTGTTATACTACGTATTTCATCATCTCTTCCAATAACAGGATCAATTTTTCCATCTTTTACTGATTTGACAATGTCACGACCATATTTTTCAAGAACATTTTCTAAATTTTCTTGATACGGATTTTGATTATTCATCTTGCATCCCCTCCTTATACAACATATATTATAACACATTTTTAGCACTTGTCAACAAAGAGTGCCAAAAATTGACAAAAAATGATTTTCATGATATAATCTATTGCCATTAAGGGGATGTATATGGACGAATTAGCTAGATATTTTATTATTAATGAATTTTTGAAATATAAAGAAAGAAAAGAAAATGGGGTTCTTTATAATGAAACCGATAAAACACCAGAATCCCTAATTCAGTATTATTATTTGATTAATTTAGAATCAGGTCAGGATGTGGATTTTAATCATATTACGTACTATTTTAAAAAAAAATATTTGTTTAATGAGAATGAAATAGAAGATGTAAAAAATAAATTGGAGCGAGAAGGATTGGGAGAAGTGTACAATTATATCCGTGATAAAAAATACGAATCTCTTCCAAATATTTATGTTATTTTAAAATTACATCAACTTTTATATTCTAAAGTTCCTTACCCAGAAGTTGGTGGTAAATTTAGAACATCGGAAGCATGTATTTCAAATAGTGATGTTAGAACTAGTTTACCTGGGAATATTTCTAAAGAAATTAGTAATCTTTCTACACTTTATGAGGCACTTTTAGAACAGGGAAATTTAATTAAGGAAAGACCAGATTTACTAATAGATTATATTAATAATTGTATTGACTTAAAGTGCAAACTTATTGAAATTCATCCATTCTTTGATGGAAATGGTAGAACTAGTAGAGCTTTAGTAAATTTATTATTTCGTAGAGTGGGATTACCTATTGTATACATTAAAGTTTCCGAAAAAGGTGAATATATAAAAGCCATGGATAGTGCTATTAGATTAAAAGATAAGAATGCTATTCATAAATTCTATTACTATAAAATTTGCGATTCTATTTTTGAACTTGACATGAATAGAAAAATTGCTGATTTTCAACAAGAAATAACGGAAAGCCCTGATTTGGTGTGCAATGAAGTTATTAGAAGAAAATTGAAAAATAAATAGTTTGTTCTTTAATGCAAAAGAATGTTTTCTAATTTTAGGAACATCCTTTTTTTTGTGTAATAATATTTATTATGTTTAATAGATTTTTTTATGACAATTATATTTTTAATAATATAACTCTAGACAAATATCAGACAAAAGCTGTATTTTGTAATCATAAATCTTATTTAGTAGTTGCAGGTGCAGGAAGTGGAAAAACACTAACAATAGTAGGTAAAGTTCATTATTTAATAAATATAAGAAAAATAAATCCCAAAAATATTCTTTGTTTATCTTTTACCAATGAAACTGTAAATTCGCTTAAAGAAGCATTTAACAAAAATGATATTTCAGTAGATGTTAAAACATTTCATAAGTTTTCTTTAGAGATTATTTCTAGAAAAAATAAAATTGCACCTAGTGGTCTTTTAGATTATATAACAGAAGAATTTTTCTATTCCTATATTTATTTTGATAATACCTACAAATTATTAGAATTATATTTAGAAGATAATCATACTGATTATCAAGAAAATTTAAATTATTTAAAAAATATGATAATTTCTTTTATACATACTTTTAAATCATACAATTACGACATGAATTATCTATTAAAGTTAATTTTTTCTGTTGAATCTTTTCAAGATAAAATTCTTTTAATTATTATTTTTAAAATTTATATTTTATATCAAGAAGAACTTTCTTCTCAAATGCTTATCGATTTTGATGACATCATTAATTTTGCAGCAATTGATATTGATAAATTGCATATCTTTAAATATCAATATATTATCATTGATGAATATCAAGATACTTCGCTTTCAAAATATAAATTAATTAAAAACATCTGTAATAAGTTTCAAATTAACTTAATGGCTGTAGGAGATGATTTTCAATCTATTTATGCTTTTACTGGTTGTAATTTAAATTTATTTTTAAATTTTAAAAAAAACTTTGAAGATTCTAAAATAATAAAACTAAAAAACACTTATCGAAATCCAAAAGATATTGTGGATATTTCTAATCGATTTGTGTTGAAAAATAAAAAACAAATGAAAAAAAGACTAAAGTCTAGTAAATATATTAAAAATTCTATTATAATAGTTTATTCTTTAAAGACTATTGAAGCTCTTGCTAAAATCATTAGTGATATTGACAATATATTAATTTTAGGAAGAAATAACTGTGATATTAATGTTATTTTAGATAATAAAACATTCCAATTAAATAATGGAAAGATTATTTTTTTGAAAAATCCAAATAAATCTATTCGGTTTTTAACTGTACACTGTTCTAAGGGCTTAGAAAGTGATTATGTTGTGCTTTTAAATGTTGTCGATTCTTATTTTGGCTTTCCAAATAAAATTATAGAACCTGATATTTTTCAATATATTCATAAAGATTTTAATCATGATTTTTTGTTTGCTGAGGAGAGAAGACTTTTTTATGTAGCTCTTACTAGAACTAAGAATAAAATCTATTTATTTACAAATAAAAATAATCCTTCTATTTTTATTAAAGAACTCATCAAAAACTATAATTGGAAAATAAAAAAAATAGATTTTGAATAAAATTTTATTTGAATAATTAGTTTTATATAATATAATTATTCTAGGAGGTTCTTATGAAAAAACCATTTGTATTAATTATTATTGGAATTGTTCTATTTTCAATTGGTTATATGTTATATACTGGAAAAGAAAGTAAAATAACAAACACTAATAGTGATATTGTACTAACAAAAGATGAAGCTGTTAATATAATGGGACAATTAATAAACGAAGTAATTAAAATATATGAAAATCCTACTGAAGTTTTTGATATTTCTGAAACAGAAGATACTAATATTTTAAAAATTAATAACTATGATGATGTTATATCTAAAGTTTTTTCTGACAAAGGAATAATTCAATTGGAAAAGACTATACTTAATGAAAAAAATTTTATAACTAAAAGTGACAACGATATTTTTATGTTAAAATTAAATCTTAATAAATATATAAATAGTAAAATTAATGTTGATCAAATAACAATAACAAAAAATTCAATTTCTGGAGAATTTACTTTTTACAGTTATGATTTAGACTCTAATAATGATGTAAATTATTATGTAATAACTAAAAATATCTCTGCTATAAAAGTTGATAGCAGTTGGCTGATCGATAACTTTGAGTATAATAATTAAAAGGTGTAATATGGAAAATAAAAAAATTAGCAACATTAGATATATAAAAGAAAAATATTTAAGTGAGAAAAAAGATAAAGCCGTTATAAAAGTATTAATTGATAAGAAGAAAGATTTCTATAACAAATTTGACCCTCAAAAAATAAGTATAGATTATGTAATTGTAGATTATATTACAAATGAGGCATACAATATTCCTTTTAAATACAAAATAATAATAGAATTTTGTTGTGATGAATTAAGCGAAGAAGAAAAAAATAAAATAAGGAAAATGATAAGAGATTATTATGCAATGCAGATAAGCAATGAAGATTCTATAATAAAAGCTAATACAATTAAGTCTTTATTTTTTATGTTGATTGGTATATTGATGGTGATTTATTCATTTGTAGGAAAAAACATTTTTGGTAATGTTTATCAAGAAGTAGTTTGTGTAATAGGATGGGTTTTATTATGGGAAGGTATTGATATTCTAGCATTATTCAATAGCAGTGAAAGAATAGAAAGAAAAAATTTAAAACAATTATATTATTCAGAAATTATTTTTTCAGATAAATTAGAACTAAAAGATTAGAGAAATCTTTTCTTTTTTTTCTTTTTCCCTTATAATATTAAATATATTAATTATAAAGGAGAAATTATGCAAAATTTAAAAGTACGAAATAGAATTTATGATTTTATTGAAACACTTCCAAAAACTGTTTCTGTTAAAGCATATGGTTCAAGTGTAGCATATCAATCAGGTTATAAAGAAAATGATAAAAAACAAGTTGATTTAATTGTTATTGTTGATAATATAAAGAAATTTTATGAAGAAAATTTAAAATTTAATAAATATATGTATAAATTTACCCCAAGAGTATATTTTAAATATGCTTCACTTAAGGGATTAAAAAAACATGCTTCAATTTGTTATACTACACATATAAATTATGGTGACGATACATATAAAATGGGAGTAATTGAAAAAGAAGACGTTATTGATGATTTATTAAATTGGAAAACATTTTATATTGCTGGAAGATTTCAAAAAGAAATGTTTACTGCAATAAGTGACCCAGAAATAGAACAAGCAAATGAAGTTAATAAAAAGAATGCTCTTACAGTGGCATTACTATTATTAGATAAAGATAAACCAACAACAATTGATTTATATGAAAAATTATGTTCACTTTCTTATATGGGTGACAATAGGAAAACTTTTAAAGCTGAAGATCCAAATAAAATAAAAAAATTAGCAGAAGGAAGTAAAGACTATTTTGATAGTGAATATAAAGAAAAGACAGATATGTTTAAAGAAAAGTCTGATGGAACAATAGAAATTGATTATCCAAAAGTTTATGCGGCTATGAAAAATTTACCTAGAAATTTATATGATGAAATACAATTTTCAATAGATGTAAACATGAATGAAGAAGAAACATTAAATTCAATCAGAAAATCAATAACTAATTATTTAACAAGGATAATAAAAAAATCAAGTCATGGACAAACAATGAAAGGAATTCTTACCACAGGACCTAAAAATTCTATGTCATATGTATTAGCAAAATTAAAAAAAGGTAGAAAAAAAGAAAAAATTAATAATAACTAATCTTTAAATTATATAATAATTATATAAAATTATAGTAGGTGATATTATGAAAGCAGTTAATCATAAATGTCCAAATTGTAATGCCAATTTAAAATATAATCCTAAAAATAAAAATTGGAAATGTGACTATTGTGGTGGAATTTTTACATTAAAAGATTTAAATAAAAATAAAGAAAATTATGAAAAAACAAAAGTAGAGCAGTCAAAAAACAAAGATGAAGAAATGGATGAGTACTTTTGTCAAGATTGTGGAGCTAAAATAGTTGCTTCTAAAAATACTTCAGCAACATTTTGTATTTATTGCAAAAATACAGCAATTTTAAAAAATAGATTAATGGATAAATTTTCGCCAACAAAAATAATACCCTTTGCTAAAACAAAAGAAGATGCTATTGAAGCTTTCAAAAAAGTTGGTAAAGGTAAAATACTTATGCCAAAAGAATTTACTCTACCAAAAAATATTGAAGAATTAACTGGTATATATATACCTTTTTGGTTATATACAGGTAAAATAAAAGGAAAAATAACTGGAAAAGGAAATAAAGTTAGAACATGGTCTACAAGAGATTATATTTATACAGAAACAAAAGTTTATTCAATCGAAAGAAATGGCGAATTTAAATTCAATAATATTCCTGTAGATGGTTCTGTTAGATTTAACGATGCAATAATGAATTCGATTGAACCTTTTGACTATAAAGAATTGTTTGATTTCAATGCATCATATTTATCGGGATTTTTAGCTGAAAAATATGATGTTGAAGCAAATGAGGCAAAAAAAATATCTATTGATAGAGCTAGAGAAACTTGTTACAATGATTTATGCAGTACAATTGCTTTTTCCTCTTTTGTTCCAGAAGAAAAAAATAGTGAGGTATTAGAAGAAAAAATAGATTATGTATTATTACCAGTATGGATGGTTAATATAAAATACAATGAAAAATTATATACATTTGCTATGAATGGTCAAACTGGAAAAATGATTGGTGACATTCCATATGATAAGAAAAAAGCTTTTTTACTTTGGATTATTATCTTTATCATTTCTTTTACTTTGTTAGCAATAATAACATATTTTATATAGGAGTAGATTATGAAAAATTTTATTCGTATATTGTTGACAATTACTATATTTTTAATACCATTTGATACTTTTGCTTATGTTATTACAAGTAATAGAACAGAAGATAATCTCCAAGTTCGTGAAGAATTAATTAATGATGATAATATTGATGATATACTTAATACTCCTAAAGTTTTAGAAAAAGAAAAAATATATGACTTCGCAGAACTATTTACAAATGAAGAAAAAGAAAAAATAAAAGAAAAAGCTTTATCATATATAGAAAAATATAATATGGATTTTGTCATTGTCACTATTGATAACAATAATAAAATAAATTCCAGTGAATATGCAAAAGACTTTTATGACTATAATTATTTTGGTACTAATGATACCTATGATGGAATACTTTATTTAATAGATATGGATAATAGAGAAGTATATATTTTAACAACTGGAAAAGCAAAGTTATTTTATGATGACTTTAGAATAAATAGTTTACTTGATAAAGCATCAGCTATTTTATCTTTAGGATATTATTATAATTCTGTAAATACATTTATAATTGAAGCATCAAATTATGTAGAGTTAGGAATACCTGAATCGAATAATGGCTATGAAATAGATTCTAATGGTAATTTAGTTAAAATTAAAAATGTAAATTGGATTATCACTTGTATTGGTTCTTTATTAATTCCAAGTATAATATTATATTTTTTAATATCTAGACATAAAGGAATTAAATTAGCAAGTACAGCAGATACTTACTTAGATAAAAATAGTATAAATTATGGGGAATTTAAAGATACATATCTTACTTCTTATACTTCACGTGTTCCTATTGTTAGAGCAGACTCTAGTAGAAGAAGTAGAAGTGGTGGAAGCTCTATAAGCCGAGGAAGTAGTGGAAGAAGTCATGGCGGAGGCGGAAGAAGATTTTAAAAAGAAAGGGATTTTATGAAAAAAAGAAATATTATTAATTTAATAATTACAATAGTAATAGTATTAGTATCATATTATGTATTTTTACCACCTTTAAATTTTACAGCACCAGAATTTTGGTCTTTTATGTTTATAATGTTAGCATTTTATTTGCTATTAAGTTTTATAAGTTTAGGTGTATTTGTATCAAACCATGGACATATTAGTACTCTTAAACTATCACTAATTTATAAAATATTGTTATCTATAATTCCAGTTGGTATAGTACTTATATTGATTATTAATTTTGTCTTATCACCAATTTTTAATTCAAAAGCATATTCAAAGAGAATTATTATTAATCAAAATGCTAATTTTCAGGAAGAAATAAAACCAGTAGACTTTTCTCAAGTACCATTATTAGATAAAGAATCTACTCAAAAAATTGGTGATAGAGTTATGGGAGAAATGACAGATTTAGTCTCTCAATTTAAAGTATCTAATTTATATACTCAAATTAACTATAACAACACAATTGTTAGGATAACACCTTTAGAGTATGATGGTATTATTAAATATTTTACTAATAGAAGTGAAGGAATAACTGGCTATATTATGGTTAATTCTGTAAATGGTGAAGCTGAACTAGTAAGATTAAAAGAAGGTATGAAATATATGCCTTCAGCAATGTTTAATGAAAATTTATATCGAAAATTAAGATTTAGTTATCCAACAGAAATATTTGGAAAAGAAAACTTTGAATTAGATAATGAAGGTAATCCTTATTGGATTATTCCTACAATTAAATATGTTGGAATTGGACTAAGAGAAGAAATAACAGGAGTAATTATTTTAGATCCGATAACAGGGGAATCAGAAAAGTATAAAATTGAAGATGTTCCTTCTTGGGTAGATCATGTATACAGTGCAGATTTAATTTTGGAACAAGTAAATGATTGGGGACTTTATAATAGTGGATTTTTAAATTCAATTTTTGGACAAAAAAATGTTGTGGCTACTACAACAGGATATAATTATATGGTACAAGATGATGATGTATATTTATATACTGGAATTACTTCAGTAGCCCAAGATGAATCTAATTTAGGATTTATTTTAACTAATATGAGAACTAAGGAAACTAATTATTATTTAATTCCTGGTGCAGAAGAATATTCAGCAATGGCAAGTGCTGAAGGTCAAGTCCAACAAATGAATTATAAAGCCACTTTTCCTTTATTAATTAATTTAAATGGAAAAGCTACATATTTAATTTCTTTAAAAGATAATGCTGGATTAGTAAAAATGTATGCTTTTGTCGATGTCCAAAATTATCAAAAAGTTGTTGTTACTGATGCTAATGAAGGAATTATCAAAGCAAAAGATAATTATTTAAAAAATAGTAATATTAATGATGATATAGAATTAGTTGAAAATACAATCATTGTTAAAGAAATAAATATAGCATTAATCGATGGAAATACTTATTATTTTATAGAAGATTCTAATAATAATAGGTATAAAGTATCTATTAAAGTTAACGAAAACATTTTACCATTTATAAAAATAGGATCAAGTATAAAAATTACTTATAGTAAAAATAATGATATAAATGAAATTACTAAAATAGAATAATTTATATGGTTCTTTGTCAAATAGTGTTGGTGAACAATAAATTTGATAAATGAATTGATTATGAAGGGTGATGAAAATCACCCTTTTATAATGCCTTTAATTAA
>CASEVQ010000002.1 GCA_949291455.1 uncultured bacterium | reverse complement strand
ATTATTATAACATAAAATTTAATTTAATTAAAATTTAATGAATAATTAATTATAAATTTACACAATATAATAATGATATTGCTGAATTCACACCAAAATGCTTTATGCATTTTATTTTTTTTGTTAAAATATTTTTGAGGTGATAATATGGATTGTATTTTTTGCAAAATAATAAAAGGAGAAATTCCTAGCTATACTATATATGAAGATGATTTAATAACAGTATTTCTAGATATTAATCCTTCTACTAATGGTGATTGTTTAATTGTTACAAAAGAACACTATGAAAATTTTTTAGATATACCAGAAGATTTAATTAATCACATTCATAAAATAAGTATCAAAATATATTCTATTTTAAAAGAAAAGTTAAATATTGATGGAATAACTCTAATCCAAAATAATTTTTATGGTCAAGATATTAAACATTATCATGTACATCTTACTCCAAGATATAAAAATGATAAATTAACTCATTCTTATAATAAAAATGATTTATTAGAAATAAAAGAAATTTTTGAAAAAATTAAAAGTGCATAACTGCACTTATTTTATTTTAAAAGCTTTTCTAATTATTTGGGCATATTTATTTTCTTTAATTTTCTTTTCTATATCGATTAAAACATAAATTGGTCGATGATCAGATATATTTTCATTATCAATTACGCCTGATTCAATAATTTTCCAATTGCTTGGAATAAATATATGATCGATTGTATTTTTTTTACCATTTGGTGATATATAAGTATTATTTCTTATTTTTATTTTTTTTATTCCTTTTTCTTCAAGATTTAAAACAAATTTTTTAAAATCTAAATCTTCTTCATTCATATTAAAATCACCAGTTAATATGGTAGGATATCTTTTTTTATATTTAAATATTATCTTTTCTAATTTTTCTAATTGTCTTTTTTTTATTGAATGTATTTTGTAATCCAAATGAGTGTTAAATACTATTATTTTACCTAAATCTTTATCAGATATTGTTACCATTGTTACAATTCTTGGCGTTATTGATTTTTTTATAATTGAATTTTTTAAATCTTTAAAATTGTTTGCTAACCATGATAACCAAATTGTTTTATTAAATCTTACTTTTTTATTTGTTATTATTATATTATTTTCATTATATTTAAATTTTGAAAATATTCCATTTCCATAACGATACTTTCCATAAAATTTATAATTTGGTAATTTATCTTTTAGTGTCTTTTCGTATTCTTTAGTTAGTTCTTGTGTACCTAAAATATCTATTTTTTCTTTTTTTATTATGTTAACTAAAATATTTGCATTTTTTTCTTTATTTGATTTTTGATCGTTTTTTATGTTAAAACTTGCAATTTTTAATTTCATAATAAATCCTCTTTCCTTTTTTTATAAATATATTATATCAATTATTAAAATATTAATAAAGCACAATAAAAAAGTAAGCAGTTAATGCTTACTAAAATGTATTAAACATTTTTTAAAAAGAAACACATCCACCTATTATTATCGCCAATAATAAATATACTACGATGACAATAACATAGTTGTTATGTTTTGGACAGTTGTTTTCAATAGTTTGCAAGTCGATTCACCTCCTTATTAATTGTAGGCACCTAGAATTATTACTAGTAAGATGAACAATACTAAAACTATAGCAGATGATGAAACATAATTACCCATAATTTAGTCCTCCTTTTTTTATTACTCACATTATTTTATGGGAATTAAAAAAAAAGGTTCGGACTGTGTGAAATTTATTTAAAAGAATTGTTAATTTTGACAATATTTGTTATTATATTAATATACTTTATGAAAGGAGAAATTTATGAAAAAAATAGTTATAAGTATGTTAGTAGTATTACTTTTAATAACAGGTTGTGGTAAAGTTCCTGTACTATCCAATGGAGAAGAAGCAGTTATTACTCTAGAGGATGGTGCTATTTCTGTAGATGAATTGTATCAAGAAATGAAGAATAAATATGCTTTAAGCGTATTAATTGATATGTTAGATGAAAAGATTCTTGCTAATAAATATCCAGAAACTGATGATGAAAAATCTTATGTTTCAAATATGGTAAGTCAACTTCAACTATACTATGATTATTATTACAACACACAATTTTCGTCTTTTGAACTTTTCATTCAATCTCAATATGGTGCAAATAATACCAAAGAACTTGAAGAAATATTTTCTTTAGATTATAAAAGAAATCAAGCTATAGAAGATTATGCTAAATCAATTGTTACTGATAGTGAAATTGAGAAGTATTATAACGATAAAATTGTTGGTAATATTGAAGCTAGTCATATTTTAATTACTGCTGATTATGAAGATGATGCTACTGATGAAGAAAAAGCCGAAGCTGAAAAAAAAGCTTTGGAACAAGCAAAAGAAATAATTGCCAAGTTAAATAATGGTGAAGATTTTGCTACGCTTGCAAAAGAATATTCAAAAGATGGTAGTGCTTCTAATGGTGGTGCTTTGGGAGAATTTAATCGTGGTGATATGGTTGATGAATTTTTTGAAGCTGCACTCGCATTAAATGTTGGAGAATATTCAAAGGAACCTGTAAAATCAGAATTTGGTTATCATATAATTTTAAAGACTGCTCAAAAAGAAAAGCCTACACTTGAATCTGTAAAAGAAGAAGTAATTGAAACACTTGCTGAAGAAAAAATTAATGATGACGAAAATTTAAGTTACAAAGCTTTAATCGAATTAAGAAAAAATAGTGGCATGACTATTGAAGATAAAGATTTAAAAGAGCAATATGAAAATTATGTATACAATGTAACAAATTAAAAAGTTATTTAAATGATAAAGCCTCGTTTTTATGTCTAAAAACGGGGCTTTTATATAATAAAAATATATTATAAAAATAAAATTAATTTGTACTTCTACAAGTCACAAGCAATATCCTAAAATTAGAAGATGTTTATAAATCATAAAACTTTTGAGAAGTATTTTATTATTAGATTTACATTAATATGCTATTCATCTAAATATTCTTTAAAACCCAAACTATACATTTTTTGCCTAATTTTTGCTTCTAATTCTTTACCTGAATATTTTCTTGATAGCTTTTTGTATATTTTTTCATATTCTTTTTTTGCAATATCTTTATCCTCAGTAAAATTTATATTTCCGATAATATCAATTATTAACGATTTCTCATATCCTAAGTTGTTTAAATATTCAATAATCTTATTTTTTAAAATATATGTACTTTTAGTTTTATTACTTTTTACTAATTTATTAGCTATTTTTCTGATTTTTTCTTTTTGAATTTCTTTATCAAATATTTCAATTTTTGAAAAAACTATATTTTGATCAATTCCTCTATCAACTAATTCTTTTACTATTTTATTTGGTCCATCATTACTTAAATTCATTTTATCATTAATAAATGCGACAGCATAAGTTTCATCTTTTATATAGTTATCTTTTTCAAGCATTTTTATTACGTTATTTGCTATAGTCTCATCAACTTCTTTTTTAAGCAAATACTCTTTTATTTCTTTTTTAGTTCGCATTTTATTTGATATATATTTTAATGCTATGTTGTATGCAATATATATTAAATTTTCTTCTTCAATAATATTTCTAACTTCATCGGTTATACTCTTTTTTATTAATAAATCATATTTTAAAATTAGATTTTGATGAGCAATTAAAACTGTTCCATCTTCTAAAATAATGTTGTACATATCATTTTTCTTTTTTATAAATTTGTTTATCTGCATATTAATCACCTAAATAAATTATACATTATTGTTCAAATATTGACAAAATAAAAGACATTTTTTTACAATGTCTATTTTTTTACTTTTATATAACCTTCAGCTAGTTCTTCTAGTGCTCTTCCAATATTTTTCTTTGATATATATTTATTTATTGGCATTTGTAAGTGCCCTGTTCTTGTTATTTCTTTACTTCTTCTAGCTGAAATATACACTAATTGATATTTTGAATCTACGATATTTAAAAGTTTATCAATAGATGGATATATCACTCTATCACCTTCCCTATTTTAAGGATATATTATTAAATATATAAATTCAATAGTTTAGACAAAAATTGACAAAATATCAGTTAATGTTTTACAAAAAATAAATACCATTTGCATTATTTTTATTTATTCTACAACAATCCAAGCATTTGGTACTGGTCTAGTTTTAGCTTGAAAATTACCATTTCTAGGATTTGAAATTATTTGTCCATTTAGTGACATTGCAGTGGATGTTCCACCATCTAAATTTGCAGCATTAATAGCACCATAATCTAGCATGATTTGTGTTAAATCATTCATATCTGCACCAATACTTCCTGCTTGTCTTCCGTCAATTACTAACAATAAAACAATTCCATCAGCACGTTGTCCAATTGCTGTTCTTGGTGCGTCTCCCCATCCACCATTACCTTTAACAAATGACGGATTCCCATTAACTATTAAAAATGGTCCAAAATCAACAGCATCTCTTATTCCTGCCGCAAGTGCTTGACTAGCTGTCATTCTAGATAGTATTAATTTATTATCTTTATTAAATCCAATTATTCCACCGCTATTATTGGCTCTAGAATTATTTGCAATTAATTTACCATTAGAAATAACAACACCATGTGGAACTCCACCAGTAGAGTTCCAATCTGGGTCATAAAATCCTCCTGCATTTATCGCAATAACAGCATTATATCTACTAGAAATCTCCGTTATGAATTGACCATATGAACTTTGTAATTCATCCCCTATACCTTTAGATACTCCTAGTTTAACTTTTGAAGGATCATAAATTATTGCTAATTTTCCTTTAAATCCATCGCGTGATATATCAATTATTTTGTATAGATCATTTCCTTCATCTTTAGTGAATATATCTCTTTCATATTCTGTCTTATAAGTTACTTGATTAAAGTTTGGCTCTGTAAAATTAATTAAATCAGGATTAGTCTCTTCACCTGTTTCTATTACAACATTATTAGCCAAAACTTTATTTACATCGTAATCATCATAAAACCAAGTTGCAAAATATTGATGATTCATTGTTGTCATTGCTGTCGTAATAAGCCAATCTTTAAATTTACTTCCAGGAAAATATAAAATAGTTACTATTGAATATCCACCTACAATATAAAAGAATGCAAAAATAGAAAGAGTTATTCTAAGACTTTTTTTCAGTCTTTTATTTATTTTATCCGTTCCAGTTTTATAGAAAAAAACACCTGTTACTAACATTACAAAGGAATAACATGCAAGTATTAATATAATTAATGATAGTGTATCATTAATTAATCTATTACTATTAACTGATACAATATATAAACTTGATAGTAATGGGAATAGAATTATTCCAATTATAATAAATAATCTACCAAGTTTTCTTTTGGGTAATTCATTTTTATTCACTACTTCCAAACCTCCTAATCACTATTTCTTCCTAGATAGAAACCATCATTATTTATGTCTATATACTCTTTATATTTTGATGCTTTGTATCTATCTACTTCTTTATATTTTTCTTCATCATCTAATTCTTCATTTTCGTCAATAATCCAGTTGTTATATTCATCTATTTTACTATTAAAGAATTCTATATCACTAACAAAACTATTTACAGTTTTCTCATAATTAATAATATAAGCATTACATTTGTTGTTAGCATCTTGATCACTATAATTTTCATTTAAACAATGGCTTTTTAAATATACTGCTGAATCTTCTACTTCAGCAACTAAGTTTTCATATTTTTTTAATTCTTCAATCATATCATCATGATTTTCTTCTATCCCAGTATAATAAGATACATATTCTGAAATATCACTATTAATCAAATCTCTTTTAGTACTAAATTCTTCAACCTTTATTTTAAATGCTTCATAAATATCCTTTATTTCATCAGCAATAATACTTTCTTCTTGAGCATTTTGAAATTTATTATCTTTATAAACTCTAGTTAAAGTAAATATTATTCCACTTAAAATAAATGTAATGCCAATTAAAAAGCTAAATAACTTTGCATATTCCCTTTTCATTCAATCACCTACTTTAGTAATATATCATTTATTAATTTTTTTTTCAATATAATTATAATGGAGTTACTCTATTATTTAAACTTGTAACAATTCCCATATATTTATTATAATGGTCTTTATAATTTTCTAAAATATCGTCTGTTAATAAATTGTAAGGATATAATTTATAGTCATGTCTATAATTAGTTATTTTAGAATCAATATATACTAATTGAGCTGTTGGTTCTTCTAATGTTAGGGTTGTTTGATCATCAATAGTTGTTTTCTTTACCGTCACTCCAGCCATTAATCCTGTCAATTTATTAATACCATACTGAGACGCAATAAAATTCCCAAGTGAATATATTACCATAGTATTACCTATAAAATCAATAGGCTGTACTACATGTGGATGATGTCCAATTATAATATCAACATTTAAACTTGCCAGATACTCGGCAATTATCTTCTGTTCTTCAGTTGGATTGTGAGTATATTCTTCTCCCCAATGCATAGATACCATTAATAAATCAACTTTATCTCTTAATCTTTCTATATCAGCTTTAACTAATTCTTCATCATATACTGTTATTAAATAAGGTTCATCTTTAAAGGGGGTTAAGCCATTAGTAGTAGTGGTATAGGCTAAAAGTGCATACGTTATTCCGTTTTTTTCCATAATATTTGGAGTTATTCTATTTTCTTCACTAGAATAAGTTCCAGCTGTCATTACATTTTCTTTTCCTTGCCAATAATTAAGCGATGAATAAATCCCACTTTTCCCTTTGTCCAATGTATGATTATTAGCAAGTGAAACTAAGTTAAAACCTAAATCTAAAAAAGCATCTCCTACTTCTTTAGGAGCATTAAATCTTGGATAACTTGAAAGTCCTAATTCTACACCTCCAAGGATTGATTCTTGATTATAGAATGCTAAATCATAACTTCGAATAATTGGTTTAACTAACTCTAACATTTTTGAAAAGTCATAGCTTCCATTTGTTGTTTTAGCATCATCATAAATAGCACCATGAATTAAACAATCACCAACCATTATTAATGATAGACTTGTTTCTGTAATTTTAGGTTCTTCTATCTCTATTTTAGGAATTTCTTTTTCTAATAATATTTTTGCTGAACTTAAAAAAAATATAAATATTATTAAAATTATTATAAAGAAAACATTACTATATTTTACTTTTAATTTTCTTTTATTACTCATTTATATCACCAACTTCTTAGATTATTTTATCATATATTGATTATATTGTAACATTTTATTAATCAAATTAAAAAAGTCTCTTTCGAGACTTATCTAAATTGACAACATGAACCACATTGTACATTAGTACATGTATTTTCTTCACAACATGAATAACTTGGTCTATATGTATGTCTAAATACATGATTGTTAATTATTTTAGTTCTTATTGGGCAAACATGTGGTACTTCATGCATGATTGTTCTGTTGATAACTCTTTCTTGCATGGGTTCAATAATAGGCTGTTGTGTTCCTCCCATCATTGATTGCATGCCCATTTGTTGGTTATTGCTCATATTTACATCAATATCCATGTTAATTTCATTATCACCAGAAAAATTTTGATTGAAAGTATTTTGTCTTTGGCACCCCAAAGTATTAAACATCTATATTCCTCCTATCTAGTCTATAATATGAAAGCTTTGAAAATAGAGATATTTTAATTGCCTAAAACACATACGAGTTTATTTTTCTTTTATTAAGCTGTTTTTACTTAAATGCAAATAAAATTATAAATATTAAATTGTAAGTTTCTAAATAAAAGATTAATCAATATTAAACTGATAAAATATTTTTACAAGCATATTTTGTTAATCATCATTATTATTAATTGGACATCTATTTGTAAAATCATACTGAATTACTTTTCTTCTGCCTTTATCAACTTTATCAGGAATATTAGGTTCTTCCTCATTATTTGAATTAACTAATTGACGTTTTGAAAATGTTTTTTTTGCAAAGTTTCTTATTTTAATAATAAAAGATAAATATTCAAAAGATTTCTTTTCTTCTTCATCTAGATAATCATTACATTCAAAGTTTTCATCAGAACATCCTAAAAATAAATCCTCGTTGTCATCTTCCATTATTTGTTTATCTTCTAAAGAAATATTTTTATCGAAAATATCTTTTAATCCTAAAGGATTTATTGCATCTATTAGAATTTCAAAAAGATTAGTATTGAAAGGAAAATATTCACTACTTAAACATTCAAATATATAATCAATAACTTGTTGAACTCTGTCAAAATTTAAACGATTATTATAATTATTCCAATCTTTTTTTACCTTTTCGATATCTTTGCAATAGCTCTCTAATAAATTAGGATGAACAGATAGATAATCTCTTAAAAATCTATCATTACTAGACAAATAAAATAATAAAAAATTTGTTTCGCCATACGATTCTAAAGTGCTTATATCATTAAAATAATAATGTATTAAATCTGCAAAACTACATTCTAAATTTTCGCATAAATATTCATAAACCATATTTTTGGCAAAATAATCTTTAATCACTTTTCTATCAAAAAAAGTTAACTCTATAATTCTAAATAGACTACAACTTTCTCTTTCACTATCTGGCATCTCATATAAAATAGCTGTGTAATCTGTAACGACAGAGTTATAAAAGCCATAACTTGATACCTTATATTTTTCTAAAGCAGAATACTTATCATTATCATAAAAATTTCCAATAAAGATTTTTATTTCCTCTTTATCGATAACATCAACATCAGGATTTTGAATATAGTTATCGGCAATATTTATAATAAAATCTAAATCATCTTTAAAAAATTCAATTAAAAATTCAACAAAATCGCAGTTTTTCTTTACATCGTCTGAACACAAATTGTACATTTTTTTATCGTGTGTTATTTTTATAACATCCATCATAAAATTTGGATTATTTTCTAGTTCATCTATACTATGTCCATCTAAATCATTACCAACAGTATAGTCGAAAATGGTTTTGCTATTATATTTTTTTCCCATAAGAATACCTCAATGTATGTATTATTCTATATAAAAATTAAAAATTGTCAATAAAAAATAGAAGTATACTTTTATACTCCCATTGTTAAAGTTTCTGGTAATGTACTTGCACCATCTATTACAATTCCCTGCGCTGTTATATATGATGATTCATTAGAAGCTAGAAAAGCTGCTAATTCTCCTAACTCTTCAATTGTACCTAATCTTTTCATAGGAATTGCTGATGCTATTCCATCTATGACGCTTTCAGGATCACTAGGACTGCTTTCGATAGCCATTTTATCAACCATTGGTGTTCTTATATATCCAGGCATAATAGCATTAACCCTAATGTCATCGTCTATTACTTCTCTTGCTAGAGCTTTAGTAAATCCTAAAATTGCTGATTTTGTAGTTGCATAAGCTACTTCTCCACTATCAGCAACCATTGGTCCAGTTACACTAGATAAATTAATAATTGAGGCATTTCTTTTTTTCATATATTTAATGGCAGATTTTGTAACATTCCATGTTCCTTTTATGTTAATATCAAAATGTAAATCACGCAATTCATCATTCATTTTTTCAAATTTTTCTAATCGACATACTCCTGCATTATTTACTAAAATGTCTATTCCATTATATTTTTTCCCTATCTCATCGATAATTTCACTAACTTTATTATTATCACGAATGTCGACAGAATATCCTTCAACTATGTTATTATCATTTTTTAATGTTTGTACTGTACTTTCTAATGAACTATCATAATCTAGAATAATTACTTTTGCTCCATAATTTAAAAATACTTTTGCTATTCCTAGACCATTTCCCATTGCACCACCAGTTATTATTGCTACTTTATTATCTAATTTTTTCATATCTCCTCCTATTTTTATTTTATATAGTTATTTTGAATCAATCAACTTTTTTCTTTTATTATTACATTTTTTTACAGTTATCTTCATTGGATTTACATGAATTACTGCTAAATATATTTCGTCCAGTTCTCTTATTATTTCTTTTTCCAATTTATTAGCAATATCATGACTTTTAAAAGTTGATAGATTACCGTTAACATAAATAGTAAAAGATATTTGATAGCGATACCCAACTGGTGTGGAATTAAAATGAATAATTTTCTTCACTTCTTTATGTCTTTTTATTATTTCAAATACTTTTTGTTTTGTAACACTATCAATTGATTTGTCCATCAATACATCGTAACTTTCTTTAAAGATATTAACAGCTGTTATAAATATCCAAATGGCTATACCAATTCCTACTATTCCATCCAGCAAATAAAAGTTATTTTCAGCAAAAATAACTGAAATTAAATTTAAAGTAGTAATAAAGAAGTCATTTCGATGATCTTTTGAGTTAGCTTTTATTAATAAATTATTATACTTTTTAGATATTGAATTAGTATATAAATAAAGAGAAGCTTTAACAATCATTGTTGTTAAACAAACAATAATTAACCAAATTGAAAATGTATACTTACTACCATTTAATATTGATGAAAAAGAATTTTTAAAGATTGTAATTGTCATTAAAATCATTACAATGCTAATTAATAAAGAATATATATATTCTGCTTTACCATGACCTAAATTATGATCATCATCAGATGGTGTACTAGCTATTTTATTTCCAATAAAAGTCATAAATGATGAAAATATATCTCCTGCACTATTAAAAGCATCTGCTATCATTGCTTGACTATTAGATATAATACCAATAATTGATTTAATTATAAGTAAAAATAAATTTCCTATTATTCCAACGATACTTGCTATTTTTACTTCTCTAAAACGATTCATTTATATCCCACTTTCTTTTTATAAACAAAAAAATTATATCATTTTTATTGTTATAAACTTTTAATTCTTTTCAAATTTAAAATAATATTTTTTTTAAATTTAATTAATTTTTAAAATTTTTAATAATTCTTCTTTCATTAACTTTTTTCGTTCTTCCAAAAAAATTTCATAATCTTCAATTTTTTTAGAACACTCTGGTAGATACCTTGTATTTTTTAATCTATCATTGTCTAAGTTTAACCATTCTTCCAAGTCTGTGTCGTTTTTACTTTCATTTTCATCTCCGGGAAGCAATTGAAGATTTGCTAAACGATTTCTTAGATTGTAAAATTTTGGATTGTTTTTTAATTTAGACTCTGGATGCATGTGATCCTGATGATATTTAACTTTTTCAATATCAGCACATGGATATAGCAATGTTAAAATCATAAAAGTATAGTCATTTTTATTTTCTTCAAACCACGATTCAATTATTTCATCGTTTACACTGAAATCTCTGTTTCCTACAATATTAACATTATTTAAATCATTGAGTTTAAAATATTTATTACGCAATTTTTTATTTTTGTCAATAAGGGCATTTCTAACATTAGTTAAAGTATTATTGCTTGCAACTCCAAATAATTTTTTCATTTGAGCAATTACTAAATATTTTTTTAGTTCTTCCATAGGATTATAATCTATTGTGTCAGTTTTCTTTAAAAATCCTCCTTTATATATATAATATATTATAGGCATAACTGCATTATATGAAATTAAATTTTCTCCATTATATCCAGCATATTTTAATACTGATGGAGCTTTTGAAATAGCACTACTTAATAATTCCCAGTTTTCTCTCATGCTTTGTATATTATCTTTTATGTCATTAAGTTTTAATGTTACAGGTTCATCCAATAGATACATAAGAGTTCTCATAATAAAATCTTTTGTAAAATTAAATCTTACTCCTTGCCCACCTTTATTATTAATTCTGTCAAGTAACTCTTCAATATTTTTTCTTGCATCTTCCCAATTAGCTACAACAGTAGAAAATAATAAATCTGTTTTACTTAATACAGTTCCGCCACTATTAGTTCTTATAAAAATATTTAATACATTATCCAATGACTTATCACTTGAAATAATATCCCAATGAAGTATACTGTCATTAACATTTATTTTTTGATATAAATTAAATAAAATATCTTGAGCTATTCTTTTTTGTTCATCATTAAGTTGTATATTTTTAATATTTTCGATATCATTTATATTAGGTAATCTATCATATTGCAATATTTTGCCTACTCTAAAGAAAAATTTATTTTCATTTTCTTTGTTTTTTAATTCTTCATCGGCAAAAAATTTAAATTCATATTTATATTCATCAAGTTCACTTTCTTCTCCTATTAAGTTAATATATAAATATTTATTTTTATAGGATTCTACATTATTTTTTCGTGCTCTATATATTTTTAATTTTAAATAACCTTTTAAACCAATATATAATGATTGTGTTCTTTGTTGTCCATCTAATATAGCAAAATAAGTTTTATCAGGTGATGGGTTTTCAAGTTTCTCATTGTTTTCTGGAATCATTTCATTATAATTATTTAATAATTTATAAAATGTTATCCCTTTTTCATTTATTTTACTTCCATCTAATTTCCACAACATCATATGACCAATTGGATATTCACTCATTATTGAATCAAATAGTCTACAGATTTGTTCTTCGTTCCATACATATTCTCTTTGTATAGATGGTAATATTAATTTTCCTCCTTCAGCTTGATCCATAAATTCTCTAATAGTCCCCATCAACTAATCACCTCTTAATGAAATTATAGCATATTTTATCGTTTATTTTTATTATTTAATAGTATTATAGTATTGTTATTTATATTTAATTTTTTATTTATAAATAAAAAAACAATTAACATTTATTTGTCAATAGTCTAAAAATTATAACAATATTTTTTTTAATTTTCTAATCTTTTTTATTTTAGATATTAAATATTTTTTTATTAATGATGATGGTGAGTCGAATGCTCATTATCTATTTTTACAATACAATCTTTTTCATTACAGTCATCATTGGTTTCTTCAACTTCAATAGTTGTATGGATAATATTATGTTTTTTCATTTCTTCTTTAACTTTATTTTTTATTTCTTTAATGTTTTTTTCTTTTGTAACTATATGCATAGTAGAATAATTAGCTATTCCATCCATACTCCAGACATGAATATGATGAACATCAGCAATTCCTTTTATTTTCATTATATGATACTTAATTTTTTCAATAGATATATTTTTTGGAGTTTTTTCTAAAAACAAATCCAATATTTCTTTCATATTTTTAAATGCATTTATTAATATAAATATTGCGATACAAATAGACATAATTGAATCTAATATTGAAATGTTTGTATATTTTATTAATATAGAACCAATTAAAACTATTACCCAACCTAAAACGTCTTCTAACATATGTAAATTGACAGCTTTTTGGTTAATTGATTCTCCATCTCTTGTAAAATAAGCTGCTGTAAAATTAATTAATACACCAAATATAGCAAACAATATCATTCCATTATAATCTATAACCTCTGGATTTAATATTCTACTTATTCCATTTGTTATAACAAAAATTGAACCGATTGTTAAAACGATAGTTGTAATCAATGCTCCTAGTATAGAATATCTTGCATAACCATAGGTATATGATGAATCAGGTTTTCTTTTACTTATCTTTTCTAATACTAGTGATGTGCCAATACTTAATGCATCGCCAAAATCATGTACTGCATCTGACATAATTGATATACTATTTGTAAACAATCCACCAATAAATTCAAAAATTGAAAACGAAATATTTAAAATAAAAGCTATTAATATTTTTTTATATGATTTCATAAATTTTCTCCTTCAATTATTAAATCTTTTAAAAGATTAATCATTTGTAAATAACTTCTAAAATTCCTTTTTTCAAATCTTCTGCAGTACATTTACATAGATGGTTTTCTAAAATTAATTATAAATATTATCTTTATCAAAGCTAACAATTTCTCCTGTCCTAGCATCTATTTTATAATCATATTCATAATTGTTATAAGTAAATTCTACTTCATAAATTAAAATACCATTATCATATTCACTTTCACATTTTACTATGTTAACAACACTAATATCTAAATTAGCATGAGCTAAAGCAATATTTCTAGCTTCTTGTAAGCTAATTTTTGTGTTATTAGTATTATTATTTCCATTACTATTTGAATTATCATTACCATTTCCATTATTATTAGTATTGTTATCACTGTTGTAACTTTGAAAATCAGTATAGATTATTTTACCTTCTTTAGCATCTATTTTATATTCATAATCTTTATTTTTATAGTAAACTTCGACTTCGTAATAATTCTTATCAAGTTCTAATTCGATGCTTTCAAAAAAAACATCACTGCTTGAAACATTCATATTATCAATAACTATTTTTTTTACAGCATCTTTTCCAATAAAAGTAACTTTAAAATAAATTAATAAAAACAAAGCAAAAACAGCAATTATACCAACTATAATAATTATTATTTTCCAATATTTTTTCATAACTAATCATCACCATAGTAATTTTATCATTATGATTAAATTAAGTAAAGATATTATAAATTCTAATTTAAACTTAAAATGCAACATTACTATTGATTCGAAACGTTTATTGAAAATGTCATTATAGGAAATTTAAATAAAACAGATAATTATAGGAAGAAACATTGTTTATTTATCAATTAATTTAGATAATGAATTATAAGAATTTTATATAATTTATCAAGACTTATTATATACTTTAAATCATAAAAATTATAGTTTGCTGAAAAATTAATTGAATAATTATAAATCAAATATTTATTCTTATATGAAAACTTCAAATTAAAACATTACTAATTTTTTTACCTTTTATTAAAAATAGTCTTGGTAATAATTATCATAACATCTTTATTAAAAAAAGTAATATTTTATTAAAGTAATTAAAAAAATAGTCAATGCTTAACGCATTGACAGTTCAAATAATCATCACTTATTTGTATTTTATACACTTTCTATCAAAGATTATTTTGTTATCATGAAAGGATTTCATATTTACATACTCTATACTTTTTTTTGATATATTTCAAATTTAGTATAATTATTATTTACTAAGAAAATCTTAGTTTCACAATGATATCTATTTTTAAGTAAATAAATCAACTCTTCAGTAGTCATATTCTCTAAATTGATTTTTTTATTATCTAAAAATATATTATATGATTTTTCTACTTCAGCATTTTTTCCTGTTAGTGGATAAACTCTTTCCAATTCATTATAAACAATATCTCTTTTATTGTTTGAATATCCACATATAATTATAAATTCTCTTTCTACTTCTTTGTCATTAAATCTCTTCACATTTTTAATAATATATTCTTCTTTATCATTAATATAAGTTAACACATCATTGTAATCACATATATAGTCATATATTTCAGATAAAGCTTCATCATTTTTTTCAAATCCATTAATTAAATCAATTAAATGCTTATGAATTCCATTTGTACCGCCAATAACTTTTTCGTCATATTTTAATTCAGTAAATAAAATCTTATTACCACTGATAAATATATTATCTACTCTTCCTTTTTTTGTTTTCTGTTTACGATTAGTTCTATTTGCAGCATATAAGTTATATTCCATTTCATATGCATTGCTATCTTTAAAAGGACAATTATCCACTTTGAAAAGTTGTTCTCTTTCGTTTTTATCAAACATCTTGTTCATAAGTAATTGTTGATATATTTTTTCATTGTTATCGATATATTCTTCTTTATTTTCTTCTAAAAGAACTCCAAAATTATATGTCTTAATTCTATTTTCCATAATAGAATCTATTATTCTATATTCTTCTTCAGTATAGGTCGTTTGGGAACCAACCAATTTTTCATTAAATTTGATTTTCTTAATGCCTTTTTGTTTAACAGTGTTATCTATACCTATTTTTAATAATTCATTTAATTTAAAATAATTAATAGTATTATCAACTTTTTTAGTATAAAAACTATTTATATTTGTTTCATTATCATAATGATATATAAAATCATTATCATATCTTTTTAAAGCTTCTAAAATAACTTCCATTCTTTCTTTTATTTCTTCTTTATAATTGTCATAACATTCTTTAGATCCTTTTTTAGCACTAGAAGGTTCTACAAAAATACGATATCTATATCCATCTTTATAATATTGATTAGTAGAATCAATCTTGGCACCAATTTTAAATGAAAAACCTAATTTAGTTAAACAAGCAATTTCCATCTCCATAGAATGTGCAATTTTTTTATTTCCTTTAGTGAAGAAATAAGCACCATCTAACAATAACTTATTGTCTTTAACTTCAAATGATTTTCTTCCTTCATAATATACAACAATTTCTACTTTGTGTTTTTTATTTACTCTAATTCTTATAACATAATCTTTTTTACCAAGATATCTTTTAATAACTTGTTTAGCAATACCACTAATATTTAAATTACTTATGTTATCCATAAATATCACCTTCTATACATCTAATGTTTCATTATCATCTAATAAATAAACATTATCTAAAATATTGGATAATTCTTCTTTTTTAATCGTATGAATAGGAATTATCTTTTTTGCTTTAAGAAAACTTAATAAACCAAGAGTTTCTTTATCAGCGTGACCTGAAGTATGTATGTTTATTATATCAGAAATTCCATATTTCTTCACCTCTTCAAAAAAGGTTTTCATTTCTACTTTTTCTTTGTATCCTTCCCACATTGAATATACTAAACACGCATTAGTAATATGATTTTTATTATATAGTTTTTTTATGTCTTCAATCATTGATGTCTTTACCATTAATGCATATTTATTATTAACATAAGATTTTTGCTTACTATATTTCAAAAAAGGAAACAAATACTTTTTCTTAAACCTAAACGATTTGTCTAGATATCTTCTTGGTATCCATGTATAAACATCATTAAATGTTTTAGGATTAGGAATAGAATCATTTTTTAAAGAAACTGTTATATTTGAAGTAAAAAGATCTTCTATAAAATTTTTGTCAGTTGCGGTTGCTGCTTTATAAAAACCTCTAATACGATCAATATTTGTTGATGATTGTAAAATAAAAACTTGGTCATAGTTATAAAATACCCTTTTGGCTTCTTTAACTATATCTTCCTCTGTTTTATATTTAACATTACCTCTACTTAAAGAAGTTCCTTCAGTTACAATTATATCAACATTTCCAATTTCTTTTAGTGTTGGTACAAACAATTTACCTTTAACTCCATGATTTCTGAAATCTCCTGTGTGCAGTACCTTCTTGCCATCAGCCTCAATTAATAACATTGATGAATTATATGATGAATGATCAACAATATATGGTGTCACAATTATATCATCATTAATTATTATCTTTTTTTTAAAAAACATATCTTTAGTTTTAAATTTTATTTTCTTATGTGTAAAAGTAGATAATAAACTATATATTATTTTGGAAGTAGGTTCAACATAAACATCGATACCATCTAACACATAATTTATTAGACCAATATGATCACCATGGCTATGTGTAATAAAAACTGCATCATACTTTTTATCACCTATAGTTAAGCCATCAATATTTGGATTTTCACATTTTGATACATTATCATCTGGTAAATCTTCGCCTAGATCAATAATAATCCTTGTTCCTTTATTACTTACTATTTCTGTTATGCATCCACCTATTTCACTAGTACCTTTTAATATTTTTAATTTCACATACTCACCTCTAACTTACTAATCTTAGTATAGCATATCAGCCCTTACTTTTCTTAAAAACTCCAATGCTCTTTAATAATATAAACTCTTACAATATATTTTCAAATTTATCAATTTTCTTAATCGTTTGTCTTCATTATTTGATTCATTTTATTGAATTGCAATTTGAATGTTTTATTTAAAATATTAATATTTATCTCTTTATATTCCTCATAATTAAATCCATCTATAAAAATATAATTTCTTATTACTTCGGCAAATTGTCTTACTACTTTTTCTTTATATTTTGTCTTTATAAACAAAACTAAATGAATATCTTGTTTCTCTTTTACTTTTATTAATATTTCATCTAGACTATACTTTGTCTTATCTAGTAATGCATAAAAATCATCAATTATTAACACATTGCTTTCTGAGTAATCTAGAATATAATCTAAATAATCTTTATCAACAGCATATTTTTCACTATTCATTAAAATATTGCTACTCTGTATTTCTTCTAATGAATCAATAAATTTATTACGATTAATCTTATCTCTATTCTTTTTACTATTTATTACATATGGATAAAAATACTTTGTGATTATACTATTGTTAATGCCTGATAGAAATGATATTAACTTTTGTAAATAATAATTACAGCTAATGTTAAAACTGAATAAAATAGTCTTATATTTTCCTTTAATTGATAATTCATTTAGTAAATTAATAATAGATAAAATTTTTGAGTTTGGTGAAGTAATAACAAGTGTAATCTTATTGTTTAAAATATATTCTTTAACCTTGTCCATCTTATTTTTCCTTTATATGATATAACTCTTTACCATCTAAAATATTTATATAATCAACATATTTATCCAACAATTCATTATTTTCAAACGAAGATATATCCTTTTTGTTAGATTCTTCATATTCTTTTTTTAGATTTGTAAAAAGTATAATATTAAGTTTTTTTAATTTAGCAATTTCTTTTATTCTTTCTAAAGTATTACTAATATTACCGTCTATAGATTCAACTCTATCAATGATTATTACTTTACTTTCACTCTCTTCAATCATATAAATTAATTTATCTATCATCATGTTAACATTAACATCATCAATAATAATATCTTTAACATTATGGTAATCTTTTATTGTTAAATTATGATATAACAAATATCTTATTCCATTAATATAACTTTCTTCATCGATTGTTAAAATACTATCCTTATAGCAAGAACATGGATTTAAATATTGCCTAATTGCTTTTCTATCTATTCTAGTTATTTCAGATAATAGATATTCTAAATAAAAATTAGTTTTTCCATCTAATCCAAACAATATTACATCTTTATTAATTCTTATTAATTTAGCGATTATTTTACTCATATAAGGCATTTTTCCATTTATTGGTCTTGTTCCTATTACAGATAAATTATTAGATAAATATTTATAAATTTCATTATTTGTCTTATTAGTTATTAAAACTATTTTTTTATTTTCCTTATCTAATTCAAAACAATAATCTTCTACTATTTCTCTTTCTTCAATAGAAAAATTAATATTTGATTCATATAACTTTGCTACTAACTTTAAATATTTATGTTCATATCTATATTTTGAATAATCTTTAATTCTATTTTTAACCTCTTCATAACCATTTTTTATAATGTCTATAACATCATTAAAAGGACAATCTTTTAATAAAACATAATAGTACTCTAATGGATAATATTTTTTAAAATACAATAGTTCATATTCTAATCTAGTTCTTTCATTTAATATGCCTATACAAATAAAATTAGCATTCTTGTCGTTTATTACTATATTGTTTTTAGTCAATATTTTCTTAGTTTTATTAGAAATATTTTTTTCATGCTTTATTTCATTAATTATATTAAATATTTCAATCAAATCAATTTTGCTATTTAAGCAATCTTCATATAAATCATCCAATAATATATCTTTTTGATAAGATTCTAAATAATCTTGAAAAGCTTCACTTTTTATAATATTACTATCTTTATAGTTACAATTAATTATCTTATCTTTAGTAATGTCTTTCAATTCCATTAAATGCATTAATTTATCGGTTGATATTAATTCTAATGTTATAAAATTTTCTTCAATATCCTTATAATCCATATTTGTAACTCTATGATATGAATCATCTTCTTTTATAAGCTCACGGGGTGATAAGTCAAATATATTAACACCAGCAGGTAATATAAATTTTTTTGGAGTTAATGCCCAATTATTAATTGGATAATTCATTAAATATTTATTTATAAGTAACTTATCCGAAGTAGAGATTTTAATATTATATTTTTTCTCATAATCACTAATTATATTTTTAACATTACTACTATTTAATCTCATCAATCCTTTACATCTAATCATATTAACATTTAGTTCTTCTTTAATAAAAATATTTAATTTTTTAACAAATTCTGGTGATATTTTAATGGTGATTTTGGGATGATTGATAAAAAAAAGTTCGTAATTTAGATTATGCTTTATTGGATCAAAATGTGTTATTCCTAGTAAATAAGCAATATATAAATAATTAATGTAATCACAAATAACATATTCTTCCTGTTCTTCTTTGCACTTATCAATTATTTTTTTATATAAATTAATGAATCCTTCATAATTATGTTCTTTAATAAGTTTCAATTCTTCTTCAATACGTTTTTTTACTTTCAACGGAATATCATTATTATATTTTTCATTCAGTTTAGTATTCACTAACAAATCAATATATGAATTATCATCTACAGGTAAATAAATGTTATTTTCTAACAAGTTGAAATTCTCTATCATATTAAATATTTTATTAGGGTTATCAATAACAATTTCCATATCTTTTACCTGTTTTAAAATTTCTTGTGTACTTTTATAGATTCTAGTATCAATTTTTTCTTTTATATGTAATTTGTTATAAAGAACTTTTTTACTTAATTCTTCATCTTTTGATAAGGCATTAATTCTATTTGAGTAAACTACTAAAGTCTTTCTTTTTAAATTGGCAATTACTTCTTCAGATACTTTATCATCTACTTCTACATAATTAAAATATTGTAATATATTAGAATTATAATTGTCTTGTTCATATATTAAACCAATTATAAAATTCTTTTTACTAAGCATTAAATCTTCTAATAGTAATTTATTATTAGTGAAGTAAGGGGATAACATTCTATATAGTGTGGAAAGTCCATTTCTTTTCTTTAATAGAATTACAGCTTTATAAGTTAGTTTTTCAATAAAAACATTTACTTCTATTCCATATACTAATTTAAAATTTTTTATATTTAATTCTTTTAGTATTTTCTCTGCTTTTAAAAAACTAAGGACGCTATCTTTATCAACAATAGCTACACCTTTTTCACCATTACTGGCACACTTTAATATTAATTCTTTAATATCGATTGTACTTTCATGGTCTATGCTATATTTTGTTTTAGCATGTAACTCTATTCTATTTTTCACTTTTAGCCTCCTTAATTTTTTCAAACTTACCATCATATTCTATATTAAATTTTTCTTCAAAAAGACAAATTGTAACAAATATTTTAGAATTACCTCTATCAAAGGAATTTACTATTCCGATTTGATTTTTAAAAGGACCATCTAGTATTTTTATTTTATCGTTTTTCTTGACTGATTTTGCATAACCATTTTGTTTGTCTTTTTCTTGTTTACTTTCTGTTTCTTTAAAAGAAATTCTATATAAAGTAATATTAAGACTTTTGGCATTAGGTTCTACTTCTTTAACATCCATATCATAGTAATATTTTTGAATGCAGTAAGCTTCGTACTCATTTGACCAAAGTTCTAAATATTCTTTAATATAAGTATCAACATATTTAGTACCTTTATATTCTTTTAGTAACTTAAGTTGATCAATAATATTATTTCTAGATTCTAAAAGACTCTGTATTTTTTTTGTTTTTCTCAAATGATACAGTGGTCTTAATGGTCTTATTGATGGTTTTACCTCCTTTACATCTTTATTAAAATAATATTTGTCAATACAATATTTGAAATATGGCGAGTTATTGTCTTTAACAAGAGCTCGCATATATTTCTTAACCTCCTTATTATCTTTATTTTCTCTTAATAATTTTAGCTGATCTATAATGTTATCTTGTGAACTTAATAGTTTTTCAACAAACTCTAACATATGCTATTCCTCCTTTTCTTGATATAACTATAACTCTTAATTAAAATTTTTGCTGGACTAGTGTTTTGTGATGGACAAAAAAATAAAACGTATTTCTACGTTTTTCATTGCTTTTATTTATTTTTTCGTGTTGTTTTTTTTACAACATACCATAACCTTTTTCTTTTATTATAGCCTATATTATTATAAATATTATTCATTTCTTTCATATATCTTTGAATCCATTTTTCATTTACATTTAATTTTTGTTTTATTTCTTCTGTTGTAAAAAAATCTTTCTTAGACTTTTTAATAAAAGTTCTTAATTTTTCTACATTATTACATTTTATTTTTGATAGTTTACTTTCTTTCTTAGATATAAATTCTTTAGATATTTTATCTATTAAGACATTAATACCTTCGTCTGTATTGAAATAGTTATTTGCAAATACTACATACATATTAGAAAAAGGTATATGGCCATAATCAAACTCTTCAATTGAAATTACAATTACGTATTCAAAATTTTTAAACTTTTTTCTCAAATATCTATCAATTTCATAAACATCTGGTTCAAATATATCTACTATATTAGGAAAATAATCATATAATTCATCCATTGTAAGTAACAACAAGAATCCTTGTTTTCTATCAAGTTCTTCTAATGTATCAATATTAATTAAATTTGGTTTAATATTATTTATTTTTGTATCACGTAATTTAAGAGTATCTTTGTAATATGAATCATAACCAATATATACAATATTTCTTTTTATATTCTTCATTTATTGACATCACCAAATCTTTTTATAATATTATACATCACATTTTATAAATTTTATATCATATGCTCTTTTTTCTAAAAAAAGAAATTCATCAGTTAATAATAGTCTAAAAAAATAAATGTGAAAAAGGAGCATTATGGATCCTTCAGGGGCCATTTTATTTTTGCTAAAAAAAATTAGCAATTTGTCAAATATTTTTCAAAGACATTTTTGCCACATTATAAGCCAGTTTTATATAATATTTTTATGAGAGAAGTCCTATTTTGAGACATGATTATTTTGATGTTACTATTCGCTGTTTTTGCTAAATTTATCATTTTAGGTACCAATAAAATTAGACACGATATGCCTAATTAAAAATAACCATTTTACAAAATGAGAAGATTTCATTTTACATTTTGAGAAAAAAGAACTTTATCTTTTAACTGTATTATTCTTGACCGATTTCTAATAATAAGTGATTAATATACTACCTTTTGAAAAAGGGGGGGATTTATTGTGATAGCTAATGAAATATTAAATATATTAGCTAAACCATGAGTATCGATTCAAGATATAATGAAAATAGCAGATTTTACTCAATCAGTTGCAGGAACTATCAAAAGAAATATTGAAAAGAAATTTAGAGATAAGTATCCAAATAAATATTTACCATCTCATTGTGTACCTACTAAATACGTAATTAAATGCTTTGATATTGATGTTGAATTTCTAAAAAGTCTTGCAACCATTCAATGGAATTATGATAAAGAAGATACTCATACAGATTAACATATTAAAAGATCTGATTCAGTCGACTCTTATTTTATATATATTTATCCAATTCTTCTATTGTGCAAGTTTTCACATTAGCTTTCATTGCCTTATTACTAACTAATGGTTCATTGACAATAAAGCAATAATCTATCATCCAATTTGTATTTGATAATTTATAATGTTTCTTAATTTCATCAATACTTTTCCTGCACCAATTTACTCTTTTCATATGTTTATTATAAAAACTCTTTTCATTTTTAGGATCAAACATATCTTTATATTCAAAATGTAATTCATACATATTTCTAGATAATTCAAAATTTTTGGTTTCACAAATCATAATTTTCTTTTTTCTTTTTGATATAATTATTATGTCAATATCACCTAGAATTTTATTATTACTATCCACTATTCTTTTTTTGTTTATTTTATTCACTTTTTTATCTACAATTAAATCATCATAACTTGAAAGATAATTAAATACCAGTTCATTGAAATAATCTCCTCTTTCTCTTGAAATTTCAGAGATGTATCTTTTCATTTTAGGGTTGTGAGATTTAAAGGTACCATTATTTATTATTTCAAAGAGAAAATTCACTGAATTAATCAAGGTTCTATAACCATATATTATTTTATCTTTATATTGTATCAACGGTTTTCTGTTTAATGACAACTCTCTATTATTTCGCCAAGGATATACATCTTCTTTTTTATAGGGAGTAGATGGTAATAAATAATCATCTCTTTCAATTTGAGAAAGATAGTCAATAATACTATCAATTGTTTCATTACTTATACAATTATTTATATATTTTTTTATTTCATCTCTTGTAAAACTAAAAACACTATTTAATGTACTATCTTGATCTTTTGCTATTTCTAGCAATGAAACAGTAACTTCAGTAAAATCATTAAACATAAAACCAAACTCTTCAAAAAACGAATCTTCAAATCCAAGAATCTCTTTTTTTGCTATATCTGTATATTTAAATATATGCTCACGTTTATTTTTAATAACAGGAGACATTTTTTCCGTTTTAGCAGATTTTAGTACTTTATTAACACGATTTAAGAAATTTCTATTATAGCCAATCCTATTTGAATTCAATAATGTCAAAGTATTTTCTGCCATATTATAATTATAAATATCACATGTATAAGCAAAATCGATTATTGTAGATGAAAGTGAAAGAGCATAGTTTAACTCATATATAGATATATCTTCTATACCAATAACTTTCGTTGAACCAACAAGTTCAATTAAAAATTTTAAAGCAACTGATGTTCTGTTTAATTCATTTATAATATTATTTATTTCCGTTTTTCTATTTGGATAACATGCTATATCGTTTGCATATTTAGATTGCCTAATTAACATTGATGATAAATTTTTTTCGAATTCAGTATATAAGAAATCTATTAACTGCTCTTTTTTATACTTTGAAACAATATTTAATAATTTATGATACAGAAATCCAACAATATGATTTAAAACTTTATAATCATTTATTTTCCCATAATCTATGTTTAGCTCATTTTTCAAAAATAATCCAACGTCATCTAAAATTAAATTTATATCAGAACTATTAACTTTTACAAGAGGTTGATCATCAAATGGCAACATATAAGCATCTTCTAGAGAATTCATAGTTATAATTTTCTTTTTATAGGTATTCTCAAATTTCTTATCTATAAGATTTGGATCTATATTTATACAATATTCATCACAAATATAATTAATAATATTAAAAATAAATTCCTTTTCTTTAGAATTACCATTATCATCAAAATATTTAAGAGAATTTTTCATAAAGTATAAATCTAATGTATTATTATTTATGACAAACTTTATTTCGCCTGCTTTTTCGTTTTTATCATATTGAATTATATTTAAACTGTCATCACAATGGATTACAATATTGAATACACCACTAATTAAACTTAGAAAATCATAAAATTGTGATAGCCAGTATGAAATCATATCTATTATTAACTTCACAGATGAATACAGATTTCCGATAATTTGTTCATCACTAAATACCCAAATAAAAAATTTATTACATTCAATTAGATTATTTAATTGTCTATTAAAAAATAAACCTGGCGCAAAATAAATGTTATCATCTTGTTTTATTACTTCAATCATAGAAAATCTATTTTTATATTTTGCCAAATGAAAAGACTCATTTATATATGATTTTAAAATATAATCGCTACTATATTCACCTATTAGATACATTGGTGTTTCCTTGGTATCAAAATCATCACTAAAATAAAACGAATTATCATGTTCAGAATATAATGCTACTATATTTAATTCTGAAAATAAATTTTTATGGTAATGTTCTAATCTATTTCTAGCTTTTATATATCTGTATAAAAACATTAAATTATCCTGTTCATTAATAGCGATTGCATTTATTTCATATTGACTTAATGTAAGCAAATTATGACTTTTATTAACGCTTAACATATAATACATATTTCTTCCTAATGTTGTTGGAGTAATTATTGTAATAATCTTATCTTCAGCTATATTCTCTTTTTTTAGATGTGATGATATATATTTTATTCTTTTTGCAATATAGTGTTTATCAATGTCAAGATAATAGTTTTGTTCGTTTTCATAATTTTGTCCGTTATCAAATAAGACTAAATTATAAAATACAATATCGTTTCCACAAATATATATTGATTCATTAATATTCTCATTTCTATCTAAAACGATACTAAACGTCTTAGGATCAAGTTCTTGAAAGCCCATTCTGAAAAAATCTTTGTTTAAATTAAGTAAACTTAATTTATTATATTCTGTGAATATATTTATTTCATTACATTTAATAAATCTTTTAATAATTAAATTCATTATTAAAGAAATAATAGTCGTAACATCTAATATAATTGCGAACTTATCAGAAATTATAAATGGTTTTCTATAAAATTTTTGATTGTCAAAATTACTTATTTCATTTACTGAAATATCACCAAAATTAATAATTAAGTCACTATAATCTTCCCCTAGCAAAGTTTTTAATTCTTCTGTATCAAATTTAACCATATCACAGTATTTATTCATAATATTGGAAGGTAATATCTTTATATCAATATCCTTATTAAAACTTTTTAAATCATTAAAATTAATATCTAATTTCAAAAATATTTTGCTTGATATAATCAACAGTCCATTAATTAATTTTTTCAATATTTTGGATTCCGTAGGATCTAACTTATCACTATATATACTAAATAATTTTAACATTTGATTAACATATAATGGCGATAAGGAATTAGAACCCATAAAAACATAGTAATTATCATAATAGATAACTGGTAATACAAATGGAAATTCTGGAGGATCAATCATAACTTTTTTATTTAAATTAGAGAATTTATAAACAAATTGCTTGAATTTTCCGTAACTCATCTTATTATCTTTATTATAGTTGCACTCATTTAAAGATATAGCAGTACTTATCATTGTTTGAAATATAACTGATTTACTTTGATTCTCTGGAATAAGTATAAGAGCCGAAACTTTTTCTATAAAATCGATCATATTATAATTTTTAAGTTCTTCTCGTATTATTTCAATAGTTTTCATATCTTCTTTATCTTTCTTTTTTAATTCAACATCTAACATAATGTTATCAATCATTTTAACACCTCCAATCAAAAAATAGAGCACACTCCATCATTAAATGAAATGTAACTCTATTATCTATGTATAATTATAGCACATTTTTGTATTTATTACTGCTTATTCACTAATTTTCAAACATTTTATTATCATTTAATACTTCATTTAGCGAATCATGATATTGTTCCCATTTAGGACAATACTTATTCACAAGTAATCTAAAATTATCATTATGTTTTCTTTCTATTAAGTGAATTAATTCATGTGTTATTACATACTTAATTTCTACATCTTTCTTTTTGGCTAAATCAAGATTAAATACTATATTTTTTTTGTCAGTATTACAACTCCCCCATTTATTCTTCATTTTTCTGATAAAATAACTATTTGACTTAACTCCAATTTTTTCTTCAATTTTAGGCATAAATTTATCAATTTTAACTTTTAAATTATCCTTATAAAATTCATTTAATAATTTCTCTTTGTTTTTAATGCTTGAAGACTTTCTTACATACATTGCTAATATATTATTTTTTTCAATTTTAACACTTGGAGTATTTGAATCATAAACTCTAAGAATATATCTTTTCCCATTTAAATAATGATCTTCTCCAGATACATATTTCCTTTTAGAAATACGATTTTGTTCTTCATATTTTCTTAATTGATTTTTAATCCACTCATTTTTAGAAATTACCATTGTTTTCACTTTAGATATATTCATATTTTTGGGGACTGATGCTTTAATAGATAAATCAGGATACACTTTAAGATTTATATTTTTAACATCTTTTTTATTGATTTCTATATTGTAGTTATTTATTAGCATTTGTATCTAACACCCTCTTGTATTTTTCCATAGGTTAAAGATTTCTTCTACTTTAGAATTATCATTTAATTTTACGGATAATAATAGTTTTAATTCTCTTTGTTTCATCTTTGAATCCATGAAGTCTTTAGGTACATTATTAGTTAAAATATTATAAAGGTCAAGTGTTTCTTCTTCATTTCTATCCAAAATATCGAATAATCCTCTTAATCTTGCATTATGAATTGATTTAGGATATTGACCACTTAATTCTGGCTTTTTAACCTTTTTAACAAGTTCAATTAATTTTTCTAAGTAAGCTTGATAATCAAGATTTTGCTCCTTTTTTAGTTCAATTAATTTACTTAAAAGTTCTGACATTTTACTATAATATCTAGGATTTTGATTTTGATTATTTATAATAGTTGAAGCAATATTATTTTCTATTGCTAAAGCCATTGCTTTTTTATTTTTCTTAAATGATTTAGGCATTGATTCAGTTGCCTTATCTAATCCACTTGCAACTATCACGTCTAATAATGTTGCTTCATCTAATTTATATTGAGATTCTGATGTTTCAGCACCTATATAATTATCAATCATATACCTCATTGAACTATCATAGTTCTTAAGTTCAATATAATCTCCAGCCGATTTCATAACTTCATCTCTAGCATTATTATAGAAATTAACATTTTCTTTTATTTGTTGTATTTCTTCTTTTGTGTAACCGGCTTTAGTCATCTCATCAGCAATATTAGTGTACGCAATAACAAGATCAGATACGGCATCATAAAATTCAACTCTTTTTGCTTCAGTATTTTTTAAATTATCTTCTCTAGATTCACTTATAGTATCTAAATCTTCAGCAACAAAGTAATGTAAAAATTCAAGTGTTCCTTTAGGATTTTCAACAGGTTCACATATTGATTTAATTTTTCTTAATGCGTTATTTAATCTTTCACTACCGAATTTTAATCTATCTTTCAATAACCCAGTAATATCGTCTTTATCAAAATTATCAAATGCACCATTAGTATAATCTTCTACAGCACCCTCAATATTTTCAAACAAATCTTTATAGTCAACTATATATCCTAAATCTTTGCCTGAATCAAGCCTGTTTACACGGCATATAGCTTGAAATAAACCGTGATCTTGCATTTTCTTGTCAATATATAAATATGTTGCAGAAGGAGCATCAAAACCTGTTAAAAGTCTATCCACAACTATAAGTACTTTCATTTCTGATGGACTATTAATAAACTTATGAATTGCATCGTCTTCAAAGCATTGAGTATAATCATCATATTCATTATCACTTCTTAATTTAGAGTATTTATTTTTATTCCACATTTTATCATATACTTCAAAGATTTTTTGCTTATCAGATATTGTAAATTCACCATCTTCTTCACCCTTTATATCAGCTATATATGGTGAGTATGATGATATTATTGCACATTTATCAAATCCTTTTGATTGAAAAATTTCCCAATATCTACAAGCTTCATATATTGAACTTGCTACTAACATAGCAGTTCCCTTACATTGTTCAAGTCTAGGTATCTTTTCAAAATCAAAGATAATATCCTTAACAATTTCTTCTAATCTACTACCAGAGCTAGTAATACTTTGAAGATTTCCCCATCTTTCTTTAAGCTTTTGTTTTGCATATTCATTTAATCCAGCAGTTTTAGCTTCAAACCATTCATCAATTTTAGCTTTATTATTTATTCTTTGTTCTATATTTCTTGATTCATAACATAGATCAACAACAATACCATCTTTTACTGCTTGATCGAATTTATATGTATGAATATATTTACCAAATTTTTCTAATGTAGTTGCCTTTGATTTCTTCATCAATGGTGTTCCTGTAAAACCAAAGAATGTTGCATTAGGTAATAATCGTTTCATTTCATCATGTAATAAACCTGCTTGAGTTCTATGGCATTCATCTACAAATACATATAGATCTCCTTTTGCTAAAAAATTTTCGTTTTTATATTTTGTTAGTTCTTTTACATATTCAGAATAATTTTTATCTGACTCTTCATCTACAAAACTCCCTACTTTATGTATTAAAGAACATATTAATCTGCCTTTTGAATATTCATTTAAAGATTGCAATAAATCGCTACCACTTGTTGCTCTATGAATCTTTTCTCCAACATTTTCAAACACATCTTTAATTTGCTTATCCAATTCTTTTCTATCAGTGAATACTAATACTCTTGAATTAGCAATATGGGATAATATCCATTTTGCAATTAAGACCATTGACAATGATTTGCCTGATCCCTGAGTATGCCATAGTATTCCTCCCTCATGTTTCATTGCAAATTCCCTGGCATTTGTTACACCGAAATATTGATTATATCTTGGCACTTTTTTAATACCACCATCAAATACAATAAAATTATCCAATAAATCAAGCAATCTTTCCTTTTCAAATAATGATGATATTTGTTGATCTATCAACAAGTCATTTTTATCAATAAGATTATTTACTTTTTCATGTAACTTTCCTATAGCTTTATAATCCTCAATCCATGGCAAATAATATTTTGCCGGAGTTAATGTTGTTGCATATTTTAAACCTTCTGAATCATTCCCTGCTACAATAAATTGAATTGTTGTAAAAAATCTTTCAATAAATATAGGCTTTTGATTATCAAGATTTTGCCTTATTCCCTCATTTATAGAGACAGTACTTCTTTTTAATTCAATTACACCAATAGCAATACCATTTATGTAAACAACTATATCTGGTCTTTTCTCATTTTGACCTCTATAAGTTACTTCTTCTGCAACATAAAAACCATTATTATCAAAATTATCGTAATCTATAAAATATATTTTTTCTTCCTTTTGACCTACATAAAGAGTAATACCTTTACCATATTTTAATAACTCATAAACTTCTTTATTAACTTCATATAATGATTTAGTTTCATTATGAGCCACCTTTTTTAACTCTGCAATTGCTTTACGAGCTAATTCTTCAGGATATTTCTTTATTAAAAATTTAAAAAGTAATTCTTCTTCAATATTTGAATTATTTTCTCTATCTTCAAAATTACCAAGATAAGTATAATCAAGTTTTTCTTCAAACACTTTATGTAATAATCTTTCTTGAGTTTTTACTTCTAATTCATTTATCCTGCTCATAACTTAACCTCACTTTGCCAGTTAATAAGTCCTCCATCATGGCTTCTTTTATTTTTTGATACTTTGAAAGTTTTTCTTTCAATATTTCTATTTCTGATTCCATATCATATAAAACTCTTCCAATTTCAGCTTGTTCATTTATATCCAAAGGTATTTCCAATTCAAATGATGCAAATTTTTTATTTGAACAAACATATCTTTTACCACTACCCTCACAATATTTAGATGCTTGATTTAAAAATTTTTGATTCTGAAATAAATAAGCTCTAAACTTCATATCCATATCAATAGTTGGTCTAAACCTTACAATATGATAACTGTACACAAGATCATCACTGTCTTCTAAAGCAACAGCACTGACACCAATATCTTTTCTGGTTTCTGAAGATGGAGTTAAAAATATATCCCCTTTTTTTACTAAGCATTTATTATATTTTCTTTCAGAGGCTGTTACAAAATGTTTACTCATATTATCATAAATAAAATCATTATGCATTATATCCATATAATTCAATAGGCGAACTTTTTTTTCTTTTTCATTGATTGTTTTATCAACACCATTACCATCAAAAACGCCTATATCTCCAATTTTTACATTTTTCCATTTTCCATTTCGTTTCTTGTTGTTTAATAATTTTTGCTTGTTGGATTCAAAATCCATCCTCTCTAAATCTTTTAACACCAAAGATTCTAAATTAGATGTTTTTTCAGAAAGTTGACTTAACGTGTTCTCATAATTTTCATATTCATTTATTATTTTATTTGATAAGTCATAAATCAAGTCTTCATATTTATCATTGAATGTTCTTTCAATTGATTTAAACCATTTTTTAATAATTATTAAATCTTTTGAAGTATCTTCATCAAGCGAATTATATTTATCGATAATTAATATATTTAATGCTTTTTGATATTTTTTTATATTATTCTTTATTTCTTTTTGAAAAGATAAATTTTCAAGCAATTTGTTTAATATAGCAATATTTTCATCAGACTCTTCTTTAATTTTATCTTTAATCAATTTTTCACTAACTTTATCTTCATCATTAAAGATTTCCTCATCACCAGTGTTTTCTTCTACCATTGAATCAAATTCTTGAGACAAATCGTTTAAGTCATTATTTAATTTTACGATATTATCATTTTCATTCTTAAAATATTCATTTATAACTATTTCTTTTGGTAATAAGTCAGAATCAAATTCGTTCTCTTTTATTTTTCCTTTTTTATCTTGTGCGTAAACTATTTTGGGAATCCAACCGTTTTCAATAATTAAATAAATGTCATCTTTCATTGTGTCATTATAATATTCCATTAAAAATTCATATGCTTCATATTTGTCAATTAATTTACCATCAGTAAAATCTTTCAAAATTGTATCAGCTAAAATATTTATTATATCTTTTGCTCTACTGTTTTTAGATATTGAATATAATACGTTTTTATTATCTTGTTCCCATGAATTAACTTTTTTACTCAATTCTACAGAATAATTAATAAATTCTTCAGAGTTAGTTATTTCTTCATTAATAGAATCTTTATCAACCATCAAATCTAAATAACCATCTCTTTCATTATTATTAAATAATTTATTTTTTAGTTTAGGTGCTATATCCCAATATTCAGACAATTTATCAATGTTTGCCTTTGGAATGCCACCAAACAAATGAGCCTTAATATCCTGAATAACTTCTTCATCAGAAGAATCAATGTATCTTGGAATATTTAAATTGTATTCTTCTTTTTCAATATCAGTTATTAACACATTTTTTGAATAATGTTCAATTTCAGTTTTGTTTAAATATGTATCAGTAATCTTTCTAATATCTTCTTCTCTTAACCTATTTTTATTACCATCTTTAACGAAAAATTTACTTGCATCAATCATGAAAACATTTTTTCTATCATTAGCATCTTTTTTATCGAGGATTATTATACAAGCAGGGATACCTGTACCATAAAATAAGTTAGATGGTAATCCTATAATTCCCTCAATAAATCCGCTCTTTAATAAATTCTTTCTAATTAATTCTTCTTGGCCACCTCTGAATAAAACTCCATGAGGAAGAATAATGGCACCTCTACCAGTTACTGGATCCATAGATTTTAACATATGAAGTAAAAATGCATAATCACCACAATTGTTTGGGGGAGTTCCAAAACCAGTAAATCTGTCATAATTATTATCTGTAGTTAAATCTGTATTCCATTTTTTTACTGAAAATGGTGGGTTGGCAACACAAAAATCAAACGTTCTTACTTTTCTATTTTCTAAGAACTGAGGATTTGTTAAAGTATTTCCGACTTTTATTTGTGCAGTTGCATTTCCATGTAAAAACATATTCATAACGCAAAGGCCAGCAGTATTAGTATCTTTTTCTTGACCATACAAGTACACTTTTAAATTTTCAGGTGTTTCATCACCAGCTTTAATTAATAGTGATCCTGAACCACACGTCATATCATAAACTTCAATTGGGCTCTTTTTAGATTCAGATATTTTTAAAATCTTTGACATAATTCTAGATACTTCAGATGGAGTATAGAACTGTCCTTTACTTTTTCCTGCCTCTGAAGCAAACTTTTTCATTAAGTATTCATAAGCATCACCTAATACATCATTATCATCTGCTCTGTTATTACTAAAATCTAATTCGGGATCTTGAAATACTTCGACTAATCCAGTTAATGCTTCTATCATATCCTTACCTTTACCAAGTTTATTTTCATCATTAAAATCTACAACATCAATAACATTTTGTAAATCATTTTCTTCAGCTATCTTTGCGAGTATTTTATTAAACTCTTCTCCAATATTTTTCTTTCCTTTTAAAGAAATCATCGTATTGAAATTTGCATCATCTGGAACATCTATTAAAGAATCATTTTGATGATAATACTTATCTGTAATAACTTTCATGAATAAAACAATTAATACATAATCTTTATATTGAGTAGCATCCATGCCACCTTTACTTCTTAATGTATTACAACTATCCCACAATTTACTATATAGCACGCTTTTCTTTACCGGCATATTACTACCTCCAATATAAGAATAAATCTTCTATACAATTATATCATAATTTTGTCAAATTTTGTTTTTTTGGTCTAAAATAACAATCCATTTTTTAAAATCTAATATATACATTTACTATTTAATTCTATACATGTTATAATAAATTCAATAAAAGAAAGGGAAAAGCTATTATGAACAAGCATATTAAATTGATAATTCCAGTTTTGGTTATCATAATTGTCATCTTAGGAAGTATTATACTGTTTAGTGATGTAGATAAAGAATATCTTTTCACAGGAAAATATGTAAATGAAGAAAATAATATTGATGTTTACATAATAATAATGCAAAACAACAATGGCAATTTATTAACATATAGTACAAATATTCATTACACTAATGACAACATTGTTGCAGCAAATCTCTATTACTTGCAAAACGATGAGAAACATATTGTTTTAGGAAATTCTTTAAATATGTATGATTATTCAAGAAAAAATGCAAACAAAAAAGAATATGGATATGATTACATCGATAATTTACTAGAAAATCAAGACAATTTATATTTCGATTTATGCAGAGATTCAGAATGCAATAATATTGTTACTTCAATTAAACTTAATTATTCTACATTAAATTGAAATCACATAAAGAAATTATTAGAAATGATAATTTTTTTATTTTTAACATTTTATATTTAGACATCTTAACTTCATAATGTAAATTACTTATCGTTCGTTCTTTTGAAATGGAAAATGGGGAATAATTTCTAAAGATTCTATCTCTGATTGGTAAATCTCTGCTTATTATCCAAACATTTTTTAATGTAAAGTAACTCTTTTACAACTATCAGTCAAATTTTCATTTTTTTAGTATTTAACATTCTTCTAACACATTTCTCATATTAATTTACTATATTCAATGAAAATTTTTTATGCTTTCAAGTTTTCGAATACAAAAAGGCTTCATATTTCAAAATGTTATTTTTAAATTACAAAGTATTTGCAGTTGTTTGCAAAATATTAACAATAACTAATTACATTTTTTTACTAAAGATGATTAAGAAGCCTATTGACATCCATATTTCTAATTTTATCAATCAAAGCTTAAAAACTATCAAAATTATAAAAAAATAATTGGTGAATAATGGTTAGAAATAAAGAATGTAGTCTAGCAATAGATTACATTCTTTTTTATCTTTTTTGTCAATGACATTTATGGTGTTTCTTTTTGGGTACCACAATAAATTTAATGTCATAATAATTATTAAAGAGCTTATTTAAATTTTTTATTTATTAACAATAGTTCCCATATCGAATCTAATGACTTCGTCACAGAAGTTTTCAATGTCGTCTTTTATATGAGTTGCAATAATAATTGTATTTCCGCTATTTTTTAAGTCTATAATTAATTTTTTAATTAATTTGACACTTTCGTCATCTAAACCATTGAATGGTTCGTCTAGTAATAAAATCTCTGGTTTTTCCATTATTGCTTGAGCTATATCAAGTTTTTGTTTCATTCCAAGTGAATATTTACCATATTTTTTATCTTTTTCTTTTAATAAGTTTACTTTTTTTAAAGCATCAATTATGTCTTCTTTAGATATCTGTTTTTTTATGTTAGCAATTAATTCTAAATTTTCAAAACCTGTTAGATCTTTTATATAATTACTATTACTAAACGAAATTCCTACATTATTCGAAAACATTTCTTCTTTATAAATATCTTTTTGGTTAATTAATACAGTACCACTTGTTGGTGTTAAAAAACCACATAAACTTTTTAAAAACATAGTTTTACCAGAACCATTTCGTCCAACAATACCATATATCTTCTTGTTTTCAAATTTTGTATTAACATCTTTTAAAATTATTTCATTTCCAATTTTTTTTGTTAAATTTTTTGTTTCAACTGTAATCATATTACCTCCTGTTTCCAGTATAAAAGTTTATCTTTTTAATCTTTTTATTCATTAAAATAATTAAAATAATTGATAATATAGAGTTAAATAATAGGTTCGATATTATTAATTCATAAATGTTATTAGTAAGATCTATTCCATAGTAATGATATCCAATGTTGATGTAATTTAAAAAGCTATTAATAAAGAATAGTCGATTACAAAAATAAATAATTATAAATAAAGTAAACATTAGAAAAATGCTATATTCTTTGTTTTGGATGTTTAAGTATAAAAAACTAAACAGATATTTAATTGTAATAATATTCAAAAAAAGTCTTATAACACAAACAATGTATAAAACAAAATCATTCACATTATAATTATAAGTATTTGATATAAAAATGTTTGTGTGCGATGTTAGATTGATGCATATCAATTGAAATACTATATATTGAAAGAACAATAAACATGATGCTTTAGTTAATTCTTTTGATAAAAAAATAATATAATTTTTCCTTTTCCCCATTCTAATTATTGTTTGATAATCGTTTGTTGAATATTTAATAATCATATTCCAAAATAGAACAAATGAAGGTAGCATAAAGACTACCAAAAATATTTTATTATTGATCATCGATAATAATATATCTATGTATGAATTATCTGCATATGATATTGTAAAAGCAAATGTTCCAAAAAACAAATATGTAATTAGGGCATAATATTCTATTCTAGTACTTAGAATTCTTATTATTTTATTGCTCAAAATCCAATACCATCCTTTCTTTACTTTTATATAATTTTGTTAAAAAAATAAAACTGATTGTAGATAAAAGAATGAAAATTATAAAAGTAAAAATGATATATTTGCTTCCAATAAATCCATGATAAATATTGAATGAATAAAAAGCCTCATTGAAATATTTATTCTTAATTATTGTTGATATAATTTTGAAAAAATACGAAATAATAAAGTTTAGAATATTTAGTGAAAGGAAGCTGAAAATTATAGTTAATCCAAGCTTTTTGACAAATCTGTAAACAATTAATTCTATATTTACTATTAGTATAAAAAAGAAAATGCTTATGATTGTTTCTAAAATAATACAAGTAAGTGGGTTAAACATAGGATCATAAATAAAATTGCTATATAAATCAGCATATTTAATATTTGTAATATCGTGCTTAAATAGTAAAAAACCTAATATAAAAATAATAGTTGATATCAAAACATAAGGAAGTATTGTTTTTACCAAACATAATAAATATTCTTTTTTTATAAGTTTTTTATAATTATCTCGTATTATATAATTTCTAAAGTATGAACCTTTTATTTTCGTATTGATACTCTTAATTGTAATAATAGAAATTGCTATAGGAAGTAAGAACATGAAAATTGTTAATAAACCGTTGTGTGTTGAATATTCCCAAAACGAGTAACAATTAACATCATTTTTAAATGGATATAATTTATCACTTGTATAGATAAAAAATAACATAATATTGAACACATATAAAAAAATAATTGATATGATATAAATTAAAAAAGTTCTATTTTTCATTCATCCTCCATAAGTGATCAAAGACAAAAATGAATTATTATTAATTATCGATTATTATTTTTTAATTATTAATTGTTATAGAATCCCCATTGTCCAGAGACAGAAGTTGAATTTGTATAATACCATCTTGAATCAATTGTTAACTTATAGTCAGCATCTGGTGGAAATCCCCAATTAGTTGTCCAAGCTAGTGCAGTGTCTTGCCCGTTTGATATTATTTTCCATCCTCCATTTATTGTTGCTTTTTGGCTTGTTCTATATAATATTACGTCAAGAGTATCCGAACTTGGACTTATTCTTACGCTTGCTAATGCTTGTCCTTCATATCCACCTTCTTGAAGTGTTAAGTGTTTTGTCCATGATTTGCTTCCGTTAAATGCAGGAATTGAACCTGATATTGATTTAAAAGATGTAAACTGAGAAAATGCAAAAATATTACTTACTGATGTTAGTGTTGTTATTGCTAATGCTATTAATAAAATCTTATTAATTTTCATGTATATCACTTTTTGTCTATTCATTTTTTCTCTTTGATCACTTATATTTTATCATTAATATTTTATCATTAATATAAAGATATGTATATTAGTGTTTTAAATATGTTTAAAGTATATTTATTTGTTTACAGTTTCTATTCTAACTGTAGAATCTATATCCAAATTAGCTTTTTTCCACAAATCTTCATTATTTCTAGATATAATTTTTATATATATTTTCTTTTCATCTCCTAGGAGATATATGTTATCATCAATTATGTCTTTATCTGTATAATATTTGATATTATTTATTTCATATCCATTTGAAAAAGTTAAATTGAAGGTATCTCCTTCATTAAGAACATATTCATTGAAATCTCTAACAGGATAGTCTATGTAAATACCTCCATTTATAGTATCATTTACTAATGCATATTGAGTTTCTTTTTTACTATTAATAAATAACAACAAACTTATAATTATAAGAAGTAATCCAATAATCAATGGAATTATCCAAATCATTACTTTTTTCATTTCTTTCACCTCTCTTTACCTCAATATTATTATATCACACAAAAAGTAGATTTTTTTTCTACTTTGATTGTTATCATATTCAATTAACTACCATTAATTATGATTCTAATATATTTATTATTTCATTTAAAGCAAAAATCGTATTGTCAAATTATATTTCTTTTGCATATAAATTCTATAAATGATTCATGTTATCTTCACTACCTAAAGCATTAATAACTTCTTTAAATTTATTTATGTCAATATTTGTTTTTCTTTTTTGAAAGTGTTTTTAATGGCTTTAATCAAATTATCTTTGTTTATTGCTTCATTTTTTGAATCTATTAATACATATATATTATAGAAATCTTTTAATCTAGTATTTAATAAACCTATCCACAAAAAAAACATATACTTCAATATCTTTAAATTTATCTACTGATGGATTATATCAAGCACTGCATTCGTAACATCAATTTAACTTACTGGGTTAGACATATCAGAAAATGCTTTTACAACTTCATATTATTCCATTTTATTTTCTTGTGCTGAATTACTACTTCCAAATATAATGTCTAATTTTTCTTTTATTTGTTGTTTGTTAAATGGTTTAACAATATAATCAACAAACCCTTCACTTAAATATTTTTCTCTAGCGCCTACAACTGCATCAGCAGTTAAAGCGATTATAGGAATATTAAAGTTAGTTTTTTCTTTTAATTTTGCTATAGCAGTTTCTCCACTCATATTAGGCATCATAATGTCCATTAAAATTAAATCATATTCATTTCCTTTAACAACTTTATTTAAACATTCTTGCCCATCATAGCATTCATCAATTTCAAAATTGAATCCATCTAATGCTCTACGAGCGACCTTAATATTTAATTTATTATCATCTACTATTAGTATTTTTTTCCCACTAAACTTAGTTGCAATATTTTCTACTTTAGATATTTCTTGAACTAGTTGTTGTCCAACCTTTATTTGATCTTTAATAGGTGTTTCTACTATTTGATTAGGATTAGTCATTTGACTAATTTTTTGTGGTATTTGAACTACAAATAAACTGCCTTTTCCAAATTGAGATTGAACATTAATTTTTCCACCCATCATATCAACAAGTGCTTTAGTTATTGCTAATCCTAAACCAGTCCCTTCTGTAGTAGAATTCTTTTCAGCATCTAATCTTTCAAATTTAGTAAATAATTTATTAATATTTTCTGCTTTTATTCCTCTACCAGTATCTCTTACACTAATAATTAAATTACAAACATTACCTTTATTTATGCATCTTGTACTTAATTCAATTTCTCCTTCATCAGTATATTTAATTGCATTAGTAAGTAGGTTATTAACTATCTCCTTTATATGAGTTTTATCGCCAACTAATTCATAAGGAATATCTGGTGCTAAATTAATCTTAAAATTAATATTTTTTTCTCCAATTCTAATTGCGTCTATTTTGGAAAGTTGTTCAATTGTTTCTTTGTAATTGTATTTTACTTCAGTTATTTCCATCTTATTACTTTCAATTTTATTTATATCAAGAATATTTCCTACAATTTCAAGTAATGTTTTAGATGCTTCCATGATATAATCTGCATCTTCTACTATTTCAGGATCAGCTGTACTTTTACGACTTTGAATATCTTCGCTAAAGCCAACGATAGCATTAAGTGGCGTTCTAATTTCATGAGACATACTTGATAAAAAATCTGATTTTGCACGATTTGCTCGTTCAGCTTGATCCTTAGCTAGTTCCATTTGTCTTAACATTTTTAAATCAGGATTTTCAATTGTATGATACATTAAATAAATTATAAAGCCAAAGACGGCATTTGTTAATAGCATTTCTGGATGTGTTTTTTGAATTATACCAGAAGTAACCATTAATATTATAAAACCAATTATAGGAATATAACCTTTCTTATGCATATTTTTAATATTCTTTAAAACTAGAATAGCCATAAATGTTACATATACTCCTAAAACAACATATACAACATTAACAGAAGGGCCACCTGTATATTTAACATTATCGGAAATTGAAACAAATTCTATAGGTAATGCATATATAAATCCATAAATAATTAAATTTGCAATAGCGAATAAAATATACGGTACTTTAAATTTTTCTATGTTTTTTTCTTCTGATTCTTTATCATCAAATACAGTAATAGCAAATGTATAGAGCATAAAAATTGAAAGCCATAATACTAAACATACCAAAAATGTTTTTTGAACTATAGTTCCTATAATTCCATAATTTACAGTTATAATTATTAGTAATTCAACAAGCATAGAAGTAATAGAAGCCAATAGTAATTTTTTAAATATTCTATTTTCTAATTTGTTTATTGTATCTTTCCTAAAGAAAAGAATTGTAGTTGCAATAGTATAAATTAATGCCGACACAGTTAAAAATATTGTTCCGCTCATCTAACATCACATCCTATTATATACGATTATAGCACAAAAAAACTATAATTTAGCATTACAGTTTTCAATTTATTATTTTTTTAAAACTTTAATTATTCCTTTTCTTTCCTTAACAAAATTATTTCCTAATTCTTCAAGTCTTCTAAAATCGTGCTTTCCATTTGAAGTATAAGGCATTTCTTCTATTTGTTCGAAATATGATGGTATTTCATAATCTGGTAATTCTTCAACACATTTCTTTTCAATATCAGCATAAACATCATTTATATCTATATTTTTTTCTAATTCAATAAATGCCATAGGAACACTTGTGAATTTTTCATCATCAACACCTACAACTACACAATCTTTAACATAAGGTAAAGATATTATTACTTCTTCTATAGTATCAGGTGCTATTTTAAAGGCATCTTTTCTAATTAATCTTCTATTTCTACCTTTTGGAATAATATAACCTTCACTGTCCATTATACATAAATCACCAGTTTTAACCCATTGCTTGCCATTTTCATCGGTAACTTTAATCTTTGAAGTCTCTTCTGGATTATTTAAGTATTCTACAAATAAGTTATCAGATGAAACATACAATTCACCTAATTCACCAGCTTTTGCTTCTTCCCCTGTATCTGGATTAACAAACTTAATATCAACTCCATGCATTGGAACACCAATGCTACCAGGTTTATTTGCAAATCTTGGAGAAACAATTGTTGCACCTAAACATTCATTGTTTCCATAACCATTAACTATAGTTGTATCAAACGCTTGTTGCATTTCTATTAATTCTTCAGCACTTATTTTATCTCCGCCAGAAACAAATACTTTTGCTCTATTAAATCCATTTAATACTCTATTTAATTCTTTTAATTTTTTTCTTAATTCACTTTTAGATTTTAAATCACTATTCTTTTGTAATTGATCAATATCTTTTCTTAAATTATTTAATTGTTCGAATATATATCTATAATGTAATGGCGCAGCTAAAGACATATCAAATTTACCCAAATCATTATAAACAGTATTTTCATCTACAAACGGAGTCATTTCGGCTTTCATTGTAAATGCCATACTAGCATAGATTGAATTAGCAAGTCCATATATTATAAATGGTGGTACTGAAACATGCATTGTATCACCTTTATAGAAAGGTAGATCAACATAAGCCATTTTTTGAACTTCTGAATTAAAGTTTCTTTCTGTATGAACTATTTGTTTTGGTTTTCCTGTACTACCACTTGATTGAACAATAAGTGATGGCCTATCTATTTTAAAATCAGCAGTACTTACACTACCAGTATGTTTTCCCTCTTTAATAAAATCAGATAACTTAACAAATCTATCATCCGAAGGCATAACTATTTTTTTACCTTCTTTTTTATCTTTTAAACTAGCAAGAACTTTTATTGCTGGTTTAAGATATTCCTTTGGAGAGCATACAATAACTCTTTCAGCATTAATATAACCAGATATTTTTTCAATTAAAGGCAATAGATCTTCAAATACAACAACAGCTTTACAGTTACCATTATTAATATAATTAATTAAGTCTTTTTCTTTTACTCTTAAATCAATCCAAGACATTGTTGCTCCAATTTTGCTTAATGATAGTAAACATTGTTGAACTAAAGGCATACTTATAGTTAAAATTGCAACATTATCCCCTTCTTTAACACCCATGGCATTAAAAGATTTAGCTAAATCTTCAGCAGACTCAAATAATTCTTTATATGTCATAGAGTTTCCCATAAAGCCTGTTGCATCTAAGTCTAAATCATTTTTTGCTTCATCTGTAACTAATGAATACATCGTTTGCTCTGTATTAAATTTCTTAATAGGACTTTTTCTCCAAAATTTACTTTCCATATTACCCTCTCCAAATAGCAAATAATTGCCTTTTAATAGTGTTTATAATAACATAAAACCCTATTTTTGTCAAAAAACTGTAAACATGTTAATTTAAATTTGAAGTGCAACAAATATGCATTGAAAAAGAAATATGAATAATCTATAATAACTCTTCGCTAAAAAAGAAATGAAAATTCATATGTCTAAATCAAATAATACATTAAAAAGAAAAAAAATCATTATTATCATTTAAAAGAATCTGACCATTTTAAAATTCAAGCTTTATTTAGTCAAAAAAATAAGAATGGCCAAAAATTATTTAATAATTCTTATATTGCTAATTACTTAGAATTTCATCGTTCTACTATTTCAAGATAATTTAAAAAAGAAAATTTGACAAACATTTACTGTTTGTTAGAATTATAACGTGATTGAGATTACAATTAAAAGAATATGTGTTTAACATATTTCAGTATTTATAACTGACTAATTAAATTGATATAACCTCAAACTTATTCATTTATAAAAGTTGTGTACTTTTGTGTGTTATAATGCAAACACGTATAAAAAAAGTGGAAACCGTCTCTCGACGATGTCCTTCATGGTGAAATCTTATATCATGCACTCTTATAAATATTAACCCTCTAAACCCTTTAAAAATAAGACTTTTATTTTAAATAAATTTAAAGTAATTTAAACAGTATCTCAAGTTTGGGTGGTTGAATGGGTAGTTGAAAGGAAGGTAAAAATGTTATTAAGCGACAATACATATAAGGTATTAAATTTACTAGAAAATTTTAACAATTTAAATAATATTGATAAAGTCAGATTAACAGTTAATATATTAGAAAATATCAATTTCAGAGTTGACTATGACATAAATAATATAATTTGTCTTTTAAAAGATATATTAAGTAAATTGGATTCAAATTATAACAAAGTTATTGTTAATTTTGGTAAACATAAAAAATTATTATTCTTATCTGCTAAATATATGGAATTATCAAAAATTGAAAAGAAAAAATTTTCTATTGAAATGTTATTTAATATATATGAAACTGACTTTAATGATGAAAATATTAATAATACCATTAATCAAAATTTATTAATATTTGATTATGTCTATTCTTTAAAAATATAAAAACGAAAACTTAGTAGGCACTATTTTTGCTTACTAGGTATTTTTATTTGAAATTATAATCTAAAAATTTAATTATTTCGCTATATAGATCTGCGTCTTTATTTACTTTAATAGTATTTATACCTAACTTTTCTGCACCATCAATATTATCAATATTGTCATCTAAAAATAATAATTCTTCAGGTTTTAAATCGAATTTATCTAAAATATGATTATAAAAATCGGGATTAGGTTTAACTTTATGAATTTCAGCAGAAATTAAAACATCATCCAAATAATCCACCCCTAAAGTTTCACCTATAAAATTTCTAACAAATGATACATGATTAGTTGCTATAATAATCTTTACATTATTATATTTTTCCTTTATTTTTCTAAATAAATTCTCATCTTTTACTTTATATAATTTATCAATTAATTCTTCGGTCGTTCTCATTAAAATTGAATCTTTATCAATTATTTTTCTTGCTTCCATTAAATAATCAGAATCATTGATATTACTTCCAAACATTCTTTCAAGCTTATCTTCTTCTGTTGTTAAGTCAATATCTCTTTCTGTAACTAAAACTCCAACTAAATCAAATGCAATAACTTTAATCATTGTTATCCTCCTTAATTAATATTCTCCAAGAACCATAGTTTTCACAATATTTAATAATATTTTCAACATTTTCTAATTTATATTCATATTTATTTTTTATAGGATTTATTATTCTTATTTTGTTATTATCTATTCCATTTAAAACTATAAAATGACCACCATTCATATTTATGTTATTAAATACTGATGATTCTACACATAAGACAATAAATTTATTTTGCTTTACCTCTTTTAGCAATTCCATCTTACTTAATTTTGTTTCATTAATAGGAATATTATTTTTTATACATTCTTCTATATAATGAAAGCCATTAAAACTCAAATCAATATTAGGATTATTTTTATAATCATAATATAAATTGCTTTTGTAACACAAAATACTTATATTCTTAATTCCACTATTTTTTAGGGCAATTGCTAGTTCGGTAATCCAAGTCATTTTTAAATTTAATTGTTCTGTATTTATACAAAAGTCATTTAAAATATATTTAACACAAGAACTTCCACATAAAATATTATTCATATAATTATTTTTTTCTTTCTAAAACTAATTTCTTTTGATTATATACAGTTAAACTATGTTGTGCTCTCGTACAAACTACATAGAATAAATATTTATCTTTTTCTTGATATAAGTGTTCTTTATCTGTATATGCAATTACACCATCAAATTCTAAACCTTTTGAAATATAAGATGGCAATATAACTGTATTCCCAATTGTTTTTTTACCTTCGGCATCTACTAAATTTATATCAGTTAGTTGTTCTCTCAAACTTTCATATAAATCAATTGTTTCTGCATTGTTTTTTGTAATAATAGCAATACGTTTCATTCCATTAGATTTCATTTGCTTTATATCATCAATTAATTGTTCTATTACTTGTTCACGTGTAACGTCTCTTAAAACAACTGGAATTGAATTACTTTTTCTTACAGAACAAGCATTGTTAATTCCTAATATATGATTTGTAAAATTTATTATTTCTTCACTGGAACGATAGGTTTTAGAAAGTTCAATGTATCTACCTTTTTGATTAAAAATAGAATTTATGTCATTTAAGTTATTATATATATAATAAGGATTTATAGTTTGATGAATATCTCCTAAAATAGTAAAGGATGCTCTATCAAATATTTTCTTTAACATTTCAAATTGTAATAAAGAATAGTCTTGTGCTTCATCTATAATTACATGTTTTATCATATTACCGTTTGGATAACCATTTAGTTCAAAATATAAATACATTAATGGTAATAAATCCTCATATTTTAAAATTTTACTATTTTTAAATGTTTCATTTTGGCTTATACCTGAATTAATTTTAAACTCGTCCGAACATATAATGCTAGAATAAATATTTTTTATATCTAAACTATCATTTAACAGTAAACACAATTTATCTTTTACAGTTTTACCATGTTTTTTATATGATATATTATTTGAATCACATATATATTCAGAAATAGCATCTAATCTACTAAAAAATGGTAACCTTGAATATCTATCTTTTAACAATTGATTTAATTCATTTTTAGTAATTTCTTTATTATTAATCATTACGCCTTTATTAAAGGATATATGATTTTTAATTTTTTCAATATAATCATCTAAAAAATTCTTAAATTCATTAGATAATTTATATTTTGTGCTTTTGAATTTTTCTTCATCAACAACTTCAGCTTTATAATATCTTTCAATAAATGCTGTAAAACTTTCTATTTCTTTATAATCTCTAATATATGAACAAGCAAAATCACTAAACGTAGTTTGTAAAACATTATCTTCACCTAAACCAGGTAATACATCCGAAATATATTCAGAAAAGACTTCATTAGGTGAAAATATTAATACATTATTAGAAGTAAGATTTTTTTCCTTATAAAGTAAATAAGCAATTCTATGTAAAGCTACTGATGTTTTTCCACTTCCAGCAATACCTTGAACTATCAAATACTTATCAACTATATTTCTAATAATTTCATTTTGTTCTTTTTGAATAGTATTGACAATATTAGTCATTTTATCAGATGAAGAATTCGATAAAATTTCTTGTAAATATTCATCATCAATATTTATATCACTATTAAAACATCTTTCAATTGTTTCCCCGTTTATTTTATATTGTCTTTTTAAATTTACATTTCCACTTATTATCCCAGCTGGAGCTTCATAAGAAGCAGGTCCAATTCCATAATTATAAAAAAGACTAGCTACTGGAGACCTCCAATCAAAAACATAGAAATCCAAATCTTTCATAATTCCATTTATTCCAATATATATTGAATCTGTGAATCCATCTTTTTCAAAATCAACTCTACCAAAATATGGATTGATTAATGACTTTTTTAATTTTTGTAATTTTTTTATATTTTCATTTGTATAGCCTACATCATTATTTACATCATACATTCCACTCGCAATTTCAGCATCATCAAGCATTGCATTATTTTCCCAAACGTATCTTTTCATCTCATTAATAGCACTAATTTTATTTTGTATTGATATATCATCTTGTTCGATAAGAGATTTTATTACTTCTAATGTCTTTTCTAAATATTGCTTTTCTTGTTCTAATTGTTCTGGGGTAATATTCATCTTTATCAATCCTTTCTTTTTTGATATTTTTTAAACTTAATTTTATCAAAACTTTCATAAAAAGTTCCAAAAGCATTTTCTGGATGCACTGCCGCTAAAAAATTCAAATTATTTTGCAAAATACTAATATCATAGTCTGTAATAGGAAATTCTATCTCATCCATAACAACAATTCTATCTTTAATTATACTACATTTTTCCATTAAAATTAATGATAATGCGATTTGTTGTGATAAATTATTATATAAATTTCTATAATAACGATATTGTTTTATATCATTCGTTTCTTCATAAACTTCATGACCTTTTTCTAAAAAGAATGATAAATCAAAACATATTATTTTATCTTTATTTTTTATAACATCACGAAAAGGAAAGTAATCCATAAAATTTTTAATAAAATCGCTTATAGGTATATTACCTAAAACAACTTGCTTTTCATCGTGCATACCTATAATAACAGAATTACTATTATTATTAATTACTTTCTTTAATAATGATTTATCTTCGTGTTCAGTAGCCGAATCTAACACTATAATTCCAAAACCATCTGAAATTAATTTATTAATCTCATTAAATAAATATGTAGTTTTACCTGTTTCTTGACTTTCAACTAACAACTGATTGTTTTTCATTCTTTAATTCCTTATTCAAAACATTTTCTTGAATCCATGCCTGCATTAAATAAATATACATTTGTCTTCTATCAGAACAATGTGGATCTTCTCTATAAATATCGCCAAATTTTCCAAAAGCAGAATAACAACAAGAACAACACATTCCTCTAAACCTACATTTACTACATTTTTCTATTGTTTCAGCAGTTCTATTTCTTAATTTAATTATTTCAGGTTTCTTCAACATATCTTCTATTTTTTCATTTAAAACATTTCCCATAACAAATTTCTTTTCACCTTTAAATCCATCGCAAGGAAATACATCACCATTTGGATTAACTGAAACTAATTCTCTTGCAGCTCCACATGGATATCTTAAACAAATATAATCTCTAATCGGTGTATAAACGTTTTCTTCAAATATATGAACAGAAAAGTTTTCAACATCTATTTCATCTTTCATTTGATGCATTTCTTTAAAACATTTAGCCCATTCTCCAGGTTTTGTAGTTAAATTATTTTCTTTTTCTCTACCTAGAATATTTACTGGTCTTGGTTTAAAGTTCATTCCGACTTTATCAAAATATTCCATTAATTGTCTTGGATAATGAACGTTATGTTGTCCTATTGTACAAACGGCTCCATCAATATAAATACCATTATCTCTTAACTTCTTAATTCCTTTTTCAATTCTATCAAAAGCACCATTACCATTAATATCAACTCTAGTTTGATCAGTCATTTCTTTTGGTCCATCTAAACTTACCCCTACACTTACATTAAATTCTTTTACTAAATCTATAAGTTCTTGTGTTACTAAAATGCAATTAATTTCTGTTCTATATTTTACTAATTTATCATATTTAGATTTTACGGATTCTACTTTTTCAATAAATTTTCTCATGCCTGGAACATTAGTAGAAGCTTCTCCACCTTGAAATTCAAATGTAATAACTTTTACTTGTGGCATAGATAACATACTATCAATTGTTGCATCCATTACATCCTCTGTCATATTTTCTCCTTTAAATGGACCACAATCAGCAAAACAGTATTTACATCTCAAATTACAACCAGTAGTAATATTAACTACTATTACACTTGGATAATCGGCTGGAAGTGGAAAATCAAAATCAACTTCAGTGTGTTCCTTATCTTCTGCTAAGCCTCTAATAAATAAACTTAACCATTCCTCTTGTGTCAATTCATTATTTTCGTATCTTCGATATTCTTTTTCACTAAAAGACATCCAAGATCCTAATTCAGGATTTATTAGTATTTCAAATTTTTCGTTTCCAACTTTTAATAGAAAATTTTCCACTTTATTAGATTTTATAAATTTTTTATTACTTACATCAAAAGAACTATCAATCACTAAATCTTTACAATTTTTGTCAACTGCTAGCCCTTTTAAAAATAATCTTTCCCACTCTATTTCATTAAATAAGTTGTTTTCATATTTTTGATATTCATCTTCATTTAATACTATCGTTGTATTAGTATTTTCATTTTTTAATTCATAATTTTCATTAATTTTTGTAACTATAACATCTTTAGATTTTTCGTATTCACGACTTAACCATGGACTTCTCATATCTTACCTCCAATAAATAATTACACAACATAGGAGGTTGATTTTAAAAAATTATTTGTGAGTATGGGTTCCGCAACCGTCGTAACCCAATCCTATCTTATTACCAAAAGAAATTTTGATTTTTTGATTTGAAAGTTTTGTCTTTAAATTTTTTACAATGTCATTTTTAATAGCCATCTTCTTCATACAAAATCCTCCTTTCACTCTTTAAAAAATTTTATAAATACATAGTTTCCTATGTTGTGTACTAAAAAAGGGGGCAAAAAACACACGTGCTTGCCACCTTTCAAATCAATATATAATATAAAGTGGGCAAACACACCCAACAATTTGAATTTATTATATATATAATTTTTAAAAAGGCAATAACAATAGCGTAATTTTTTGCTTTTTTAACCTTTTTCAACCTTTTTTAAAAGGTTTTATTCCTAATTCTTTTTTACAAATTAATATTTCTTTTTCAATTTCATTAATCTCTTTATCTTTTCTTTTTAATACATTTAAATTATCTTCTGTTTGTTCTTTCATCATTGCAATAATTTCATCATAATCTAATCCCTAATCTTTATTTTTTAAAAGATATATTATAAAGACAAGACCTGATATAGTACACATACCAAAAAGAATATACTGCAATTGTATTCTTTCCATCTTATTAACCTCTTTATTTTAACTAAAAAATTTTAAAAACGGTAGTTGTAGTCTCTTTTTTAAAACCACTATTTTTTGCTTTCTTACCATTGTAAAATATTTATCATAATTTGTTTCATATAATATAGTCTTTTTATAATATTTTGACTTTTGTTTTTCTTGAATTATAGCATAAATTGAATAAATCATCATTATTAATGCCGTAATGTTAATGATAATATAAAAATGTACAAAAAATGTAATATAAAAATGAACATTTTTGTACATTCTTTTTGTTATACTTTAGTTTAAAACGGAGGTATAACATGAAGAATTTAAATAAACTAAAACAGGAGTTGATAATATTGAAAACAGAAAATATGAAACCAAATTATTCTGAGTTAGCTAGATTACATAATTGTGATCGAAGAACAGTAAATAAATATGATAATGGCTATGAAGGTAAACCTAAAAATAGAAATAAAGAATCTAAATTAGATAAATATAAAGAAGATATTAAAACTAAGTTAGAATTACCAGGTTCTACTATAAAAGGAACTTATGAATATTTTAAAGAGATAGATAATAATATAGGTAACTATTCTAATTTTTATAAATATTCTAAAGAATTTAAAACCAATAAAAATAAAAATAAATTTCATCCTAGATATGAAACTGAATATGGTAAACAATTACAATTTGATTGGAAAGAAGATATAAAAATGTTTAGTAAATCTGGGAAAATTTTTGAATTTAATATATTTTCTTCTACCTTAAGTGCAAGTAGATTACATGTATTTATATATAGTAAATATAAAACAAGATTAGATGTTGAAAGATGTTTAGTTAAAACATTTCAATACATTGGTGGAGTTTCAGAAGAAACTTTAACTGATAACATGAGTAGTATAGTAGATGCTAAAAGAAAGAATTCAATAAAGATTTTATTATGTTCTCTAAAGATATGGGGTTTATTCCTAAAAAATGTAAGCCATGACATGCATATACTAAAGGTAAAGATGAGTCATGTAATAGATTTCTTAGTTGGTTAATTCCATATAATGGTGAATTTGAAACTGAGGAAGAATTAATAAATATAATTAAAGAAATAAACCTAAAAGTAAATAGACAAACAAATGAAAAAATTGGTATGCCACCAATTATGTTATTTCAAAAAGAAAAAGAATATTTAAAACCTCTTCCTAACAATAAAATAATGAATAATTATTTATATGATACTTTACTTACTAAGGTATCAAACGAATCATTATTTTATTATAAAGGTTCTAAATATTCAGTACCCATAAAGTTTATTAATCGAACTCTAAATTTAAGAGAAGAAAATAATAAACTTTATGTATATTATAACAAAGAATTAATAACTATACATGATATTTCTAATAAATATATTAATTATAAGGATGAACACTACTCTGAAGGGTTAATGACTTTATTAAAATATAAAAATAAAAATGAAATAGATGAAAATTCTAAAAAGAATTTAGAACTAATAAATAAACTTAATGAGGTATAAAAGATGAATAACTATGTAAAATTACTAAATAATTTAGAAATACTACAATTAGAAAAGATAAAACAAAACTTAGATAAATATATAGATTTAATTAATAATAAAGAAAAAGATGTTGTAGAAGCATTATATGAATTAACTAATCTAGAAATAGAATTAAGAAACGAAAAAGCAATTTATGGTTGTGTAAGAACTGCTGATTTTCCTTTTTTGAAAACATTTGATGACTTTGATTTTTCTTTTCAGCCAACAATAAATAAGGAACAAATATTAGATTTTAAAAATTTAAGATTTATCGAAAATAATGAAAACATTATTTTTGTAGGTTCACCAGGAGTGGGAAAAACACATTTAGCAACATCCATAGGGATAGAAGCAGCCCAAAATAGGAATTCAACTTACTTTATAAATTGTAATGATTTAATAGCTAATTTAAAAAAAGCCCAATCTGAAAATAGATTTATAAATAGATTGAACCATTATGCAAGATATAAATTGTTGATAATAGATGAAGTTGGATTTTTACCAATGGATTTGGATGGAGCGAATATGTTATTTCAATTAATTAATAAGCGATATGAAAAACATTCAACTATAATAACGACAAATAAACCATTTGGAAAATGGCATGAAATATTTAATGATGTAACATTAGCTAATGCAATTTTAGATAGATTATTACATCATTCATATATTATTAATATAAATGGTAATTCATATCGTTTAAAAGATAAGTTAAAAATGGATTCAGATGTCTCTGAAACCATGCAAAGTTAAGTAAATTTTTTGTACATTTTTATTTTCAACTTTTTGCACATTTTTATATTGACTTTAACACTGGATGATTTTCTAAATAATCCTTTAATAAATCAAAAGCATTATTGTTTCCATTATCCAATGAATTGTTAAAACTAACCAATGTATTATAAGTATAATAAACATCCTTTGTGACTAAATCTTGTTTCTCTATACATCCACAATTACTCATTAAATCTGAATTGTATGCAAACATTTTATATTCATTTGAAATATTATATATAAAGTCTGGTGTTGTTAGAATCTTTTTAGTTCTACAAGTATAAATAATCATAGATAGTCACTTCCCTTGGCTAACTATTATAACATACTTTTTTAATGTGATGCCCAATATTGTAATTTAGCAAGTGATAATCCTATTATATAACTCAAATCACATTTAAATTCTATTTCTTTATCAAATTCTTTTATAACATAACTAATATACATTTCTTGATACTTGTCTAAAATAGCAATCTCTCCTTGAGTAATATCGTGATAATAACCATAATGAATATTATCACGGCATTTTCTATTAATTTTGAAAAAATCTTCAGAAATATCTTTAGGATAATTATTAAGAACATCTTTTAAAAATAACAATTTCTCTTTATTTTGATTATAATCATTCCATATCATCTCAATAATAGTTGCTTTAACTTTTAATAAATAATTATCAAAACTTAGTTTAAATTCACTTTCAATTTTTGTTGAAATAAAATTACCATGGCCAAAAGTTTTTGATATTAATAAAGTTGTTTTCAACAATCCTATTCTCTGTAATATATAAGTTTTTTCATTGTCTGAAAGTTTACTATTTCTAAATAACTTATGTGTTGAATATGATTTAGGTTCCACCTCAATTTTATTAAACCTTTCTATAAAATAATCTACATATGATTTTCTTATTTCTTCAAAAAAGGAATCAAATTGGGGATAACAATTTTTAATCCATCTTCTTGGTGATAACACTATACCATTAAGTATTTCGTACATTTCTTGTTCACGATTTTGCCATGTTCTAAAGTTAATATCAATCAAATCCTTATTAACAAAAAATAGAACACAATCATATATTGTCGAATTTAAATCAATACCCATTTCATCAATTATTTTCTTACTTTTATCCGAGTCAAATAATGGGCAACTTTTTAAATATGAATTTCTAATTTTCTTTATCTGTTTTTCAGTAATATTTAAATCATTTTTTATCCCACCAAATTTATATGTTAATAATTCTTCACAAAAAATAGATGAAAAGAAAACTAAAAAATCAGATAAAAGAACCTTTAATGTCATGTCTTTCAAATTATCTTCCGTTGTCAAAATAATACCAAGCCAAAAAGAATCGTTAAGCATTTCAAAGCCAATCCTAACTAAAAGATTCGTTATCAATTCCTTTTGTTTTTTGTTATTTATTATAGAAGCAATTTCATTAAGCACTTCTATCTTAAATTTTTTTTTATCAAAGTTCTCACTTTGCAAATTACATCTTACAAACAAAACATTTTTTTCTTTAATAATCAACTTGATATTTTTAACATCAAAGTTATATTTATTCATGATTCTCTCATGTATTTTATCTATATTCTCGACATTTGATAAAGTTGGCAAAAACCAATTATTGTTTCTTTTTTCAACAATAAAATTACTATTTTTTACATCAATTAGTAAGACAATTTTATACACAACATCAACTCATTTCTAATTTGTTATTATAACACGAAAAACTTATTCATTTATAAAAGTTGTGTACTTTTGTGTATTATAACGCAAACACGCATAAAAAAAGTGGACACCGTCTCTCGACGATGCCCTTCAGGGGGCGAAGTTGTTTAGTCGCTTTTTATTTTACAGCTTCATTTTTCCCTTATTTTTTAACTTTTTTTGTTTATTTTATACCAACATAAATTAAATAATTTTAAAAGTTTTCTAACTTTTTAGCACCTAAATAGCACCTAAAATTATTTATTCCTTTGTCTTTTTATTATTAACATTAATCCTAGTAAAATGATGAATATTATAACAAAACATATAATTATTCTAAATAATACTACATTTGTTATAGGACTACCAAAATCATACCAACTCATTATTTCAAATATAAAAAATGTTATTAGTAATGATAGTATTGCAACTCCTATAACTGATAAAGTTTTTCTCACTGTTTACTTACTCCTTTCAATGAATTGTAATTTATTATTTAATAGTAAACTCTGCCGATATGTTAAATTCTTGTTCTTCTTCATTTTCAAAATAAACTTCTTTGATTATTCTATATTCTCCGGGTGCTAATTTGCCATATCCATGTTCCCAGTTTAATTCAATTTCTTCTTTAGAGTTTTGATTTACTCCCCAAAGTGGATCATTAAAATATAATTCAACATTAATTGTGTGCCATTCATTATCTTTTTTTATTTCCATTTTATAATACTCATCATAACGCAATAATTTATCGGTGTTATTTTCAAGAATTAATGTAGCACTTGTGTTTTCTAATGTCCCATCCTTAACAGATAATGTAACATTATTGTTATTATTAATTTCAAGATTTGATACATTCCCTATATCAAACTCATTTGTAGTTCCACACCCAGTAACTCCTAATAACATAACTCCACATAGTAGAATAGCTAGCATTGTCTTTTTCATAATCATTCCTCCTAATTTATAATTATTGTTTGACCATTGGCTCTTGTATTTGTTCTAAACCTGTTTTAGTTGTTTCTTTAACACCTACAATAGTTGAGTTTTTAAAAATATCTTCTAGTTCATCTTTTACATTAGTCACATCTTCATTAATCATAAACTCAAATTCATAAGTTTTATTTTTTTCTAATGTTACATCCCATAAATTATTTATGATAACTGTTTTTGTTTCTCCTTGGAATTCATTTAGTTCTACCTTAAAAGAATTTCCATAAGAAACTGGATTCCCATCTTCATCATATTGTTGTTCAGTATATTTTGATATATCTTTTACCGTATAAGTTCTTATAAAAGTATAATTGTTATCTTTACAAAAGTTTTGTTTATGCTTCATATTATTATTTCCAATATAAATATCTTTATTACCATCCAATGTATTACATTTGATTAAAGTTATATCTCCCCTATAGATTTGAGTACCGCCATCCTTTAAAATATCTTCTAGTTTTAATATGTCTATTATTTCGTTTATAGCATTGCTATTATCTTCAATATAACTTTTTAATTCAGCTTTTCTATTTTTCATTTCAATAGTTATATTTTCAATACAATAAGTATAAATGTTTCTACCATCTTTTGATAAAAGCAATTTAGGTTTATTACATTCATTTTGATTTTCATATTCGATATTAAAATTATTTTTTGAACTACAACCTGTTACTATAGCTATTATTAAAAGTCCAACTATTACCCTTTTCATTATTACCCTCCGATACTACAAATTAATTATTATTTAGATAATTATATCATTAAATACAAAATAAAAATAGTAGATTACAACCTACTACTTACTCTTTAATATAATAATTTATTTATCTGTTCTTATTGACCTTTTATAAGGCTTTTTTTCATCAGTAAGTCCAGTTAAATAATCAATGCTAGTATTAAAATATATTGCTAACTTAATTAAAGAGTCAACTGGTATATTTAGATCACCTGTTTCATATCTTGAATAAGTTGTTTGCGAGCAATTTAATATTTTAGCAATTTCATTTTGACTTAAATCTTTATCTTCTCTTAAGTTTCTAATTCTTTCCATATTAACATCTACTTTCTCTAAAGTAATTTTAGATTAAGCCAGTTATATAAGTTAAAATCTATGCGATATTCGCATAGATTAATCAATTCTTTTTATTAGTTATTCCTACAATATAATCAATACTAACTTTATAAAACTTTGCTAACTTTTTTAATATATCTATAGGTACATTTAAGTCGCCAGTTTCGTATCTTGAGTATGTAGTTTGAGAACAACCTAACATATCAGCTACTTCTTGTTGTGTTAAATCTTTATCTTCTCTTAAATCTCTTAATCGTTCCATATCTACCACCAAGAACATTTTATATTATGCGTTTGTCGCATATTGACTTTTATGCGATATTCGCATAAAATTAATAACGTAGAGGGTGTAGAAAATGGAAAATGTTGGATTTACTAGAAAAATTGATAATCTAGGAAGAATTGTTATTCCTAGAGAGTATAGAAAAATATTAAATATAAAAGATTATGATTTAATTAATATTACTTTAAATAACAATAAGTTAGTTTTAAAAAAACAAAATACCAGTATAGACTATGAAGAAATAATCTATAACGTATTAAAATCAAAAAAAGATTACAATTATCTAGTAACAAAAGAAGATGTAAGAAAGTTAGAACAATTAATTGATGATTTTATACAAAATATGAAAAATAAATCTAATTAATTTTTTAGGAGGAACAACAAATGATAAGAGATGATATAAACCAAGTAACTAATGAAGAATTTGATAAATTAGTCGAAACCTTTGATAATGCTTTTACTAAACATTTTAAAGATAATAATATTTTAGAGGAATATGTTAGTTATTATATTGCTGAAAGAATAAAACACAATTTTCTTTTTAGAGAGCAAATGGATGATATTGTTTTCTCTGCTTTAAATGATTTATCACAATTTTATGTAGCCGACTGTGATTACGATAAAATAAAGCAATTATTAGAAAATAAATATAAACTAAAAATAACAAATGAAAACCCTCTTGAAATAATTTCAATATAAAAACACCACAAGTTCATAGCTTATGGTGTTTATTTTTGATATTACAAATGACACTATGACAGCACATTTGGGAGGGTATCTCCTATTTTTTTCTGTCACTCCTGTCATTTTTACCTATATTATTTTTTTTCACTAATTTTATTGTTTCTTTATATGCCTTTTCTACTACTGTAAATAATATAACTTCTACAAAAACTGTAAGTATGTAAGAACCACCAATTAAATAGAAATTATTTCTAATATCATTAGACATATTAGTTATAAACATAATTATTAAGTAAGCTAACATATAACCAACAATTAGAGTAACTGCAACGTTGTCTAAATCATTAAATATCTGTTTTGATTTTTTTACATCTGCATTTATACCACCCTTTGTCCAAGTAGCAAAGAAATAAGTAATTCCTAACATATTAATTGTTAATGCAAACCAAAATAGACCTATCATTGTGTTCTGTATTTCTCCAGTCGCTACAAAACTACCTATGACTGATATTAATAATAAAATATTACCTATAATTTGAACGACATTAAAGTATTTAATCTTTTCTTTCATTATCGATCCTCTCCTTTGTTTTTGCACTATGTAATAATTTAACAATTTCATTAGCCGAATTAATTTGATATTCTGTATCTTCTATTGTTTGTTGTATCATTTCTTTTTCTTCGTCCATCAAAGTATTATCTTCTAATCTACTTTTTAAAGACTTTACTAAAGCTTCCCAGTTTTCAATACTACCTAATGTATTAACTAATGCTTCTTCTAATTCTTCTCCTTTTAAATTAGAGTAATATTTTTTTAAAAATGGATTTAAAGGACTAACTTGAAAACCAAGTCCTGCTGCATACATTAAATCATTATAATTAACTCCTATATATTTACTGATTTTTCTTAAAGTTTTAGGGTTAGGAATTTCTCTTTCTCCAGACTCAATTCTAGCAAGTTCTGTATCACTAATATTAGCCATCCTTGATAGTTCTCTTTTAGACAAACCTTTTTCTTCTCTCGCTCTTGCTATCATTTGTCCTACTGTTTCCTGCATAGTAAAACTCCTTTCTTGTGTATAAATATAACATATTTTAAACATTATTTCAACCTTTTTGTTTAAAAATAGATTGTTTTGCAACTTTTAGGTTGACAACAATGTTTTTATAGTGTATATTCAACTTATAAGTTGCATTTTAAAACATTTTACAACTTATTAATTGCTCTTTGGCAATTACATAGAGTTGGAAATCGCCGATATGCCGACTCGTTAAATAAGTACAAGGCTTAACCCTATTGGTACGGGAGTTGTGGATAATCTAAAATCCTCCTTAGATATATGGCTAATAACTATATATACATCCTAAAAGGGAGTTGTTGGTAACACTAAAACCATCACTATAAAAACAGAAAGAGAGGCGAATTAATGACTGCAAAAGAAACATTAACTTTAATATCAAAACAATGGTGTGATTTAGAAGATTTAAGAAAGCTTACAGGGCTAGGTAAAAATAATGCTATTAAATTAAAAAAAGAGATTAAAACCTCACTAGAAAATAAAGGTTATCAATTACCTAGTAAACTACTTCCAATGAACGAAGTTGTAAGTTATTTAAAAATCAATATTGCATATCTTCAAAAGATGGCAAAAGAGGTTGTTAACTGATGAGAGGTGTAAGAAATGAAAACTATAAGTGAGATGAGAAAAAGTTTCACAAAAAAAGACTTCATCGTTGATAACTTAATGAAGTCCAAAGGATTATATTGTCTTGTTGCAAGACCTAAAGTTGGTAAGTCTCTATTAGCACTACAACTTGCCAACTCTATTGCAACAGGACAACCATTTCTAGGATTTAGAACTACTCCATCTCCTGTCTTATATATTAGCACAGAAATGGATTACACGCAAATTATGAGTCGAATTGATAAAATGCAACTACAATTTGATGATAGTAATTTTGCTTTAATAGAACAAAGTCCTAACGAAAGAAAACTAAACCTTATGGACTTACAATTAGATTTTCAAACCTTTGCTACTGACTACAATGGTAGATTTGTAATCATTGATATGTTTAGTGGTATTGATATGAATAATGGCTATGACTTAAATAATTATCAAGATATGGGACAATATGTAATTCCAAAGTTTAGAGAGATTTGTAAAAAATATAATTTTACTATCTTGCTTATTCATCACTTAAATAAAAACAATACTTCTCTTGGTAGCACTGCTATTGATGGCTCTGTTGATGGGAAGATAACCTTAAAGCAAGATATTAATATTAAAAATAAAATTATATTCACTTATGAAAGTAGAGATTATGAGGGATTAGATCTAGTTCTAAAAAGAAATGATAATCTAATATTTGAGTTATCAGAAGTTGAAAGTGAGGACTTAAATTACAATATATTAACCTTTCTAAATTATGCAATAAAACAAAAAGAATTTACCTTTACTGCTTCGGACATAACAAGTAAGTTGAACTTACCTATTACCCCATCTGTATTTGGTAAATTATTAAATAATAATATTGATAATTTAGAAAAAGAAGGACTTTATATAGAGCAAAAAAGAACTTCTAATGAAAGAACATATACTGCAATATATAAAGAACCTACTTATGAAAACGAATAGTTTTCATAAAGTTTTTGTAGCTTTTTTCTAAAAAGTTAGTAAAAAATGAACGAGGTACGTTTTGCTGAAACGTGAGTTTCAATGAAAGTAGCGATAGTGAATATTTTTACATTTTTTAAAGTTACTTTAAAAAATTATTTAAAGAATAAGTATCTTGTAGATAGTTATTCTTTAATCTTGTTTGTAGCGAATACCTTTACATAAGTTTAGGTATTCTGCGAAGAACGAGACAGGGGTTTTTAGGGAACTCCCTAAACTCACGAGTGGGCTATGCCCTAGTGAGATAGGTCGTAAATGACCTTTTAAGAGAAAGGAGGAACATTTATTGTATGATGGAAAACAAGTAGTACGAGTAGAAACAAAGTTCAAACAAAAAGATTTATATAACATTGGTATTGAAATGAAAGATAGAAAAGGTACAGGTAATTATGATATTGAAAGACGAAAGTTCAATGTAGAATATATATCTATGAGCGAAAGAAACCTGTATCAAGAAGTAAAACAAACCTTAAAGAAAAGAAATATAGAATATCTAAATAAAGCTTCCACTAACCTATTAAATGGAATTACCTTTACAAGTGGAACAGAGTTTTTTGAAGCTCTAGGTATGAAGTTTATAGATAGTGGTAGAACTTATAAAACAGGAAATAAAAAAGGACAAAGTGTAAAAATTCCTTATATAAAATCTAAAGAAGATATACCACAAACTGTTAGTTATTTCTTTGACTCTTGTATGGAGTTTCTTAAAGATTATGTTGGAGAAGAAAATATTATATTAGCTCAAATACATTATGATGAAGATACTCCTCACCTACAAGCATATTTTCTACCAGTTGTAAATGAAGTAAAAAGAAAATGTTACGTCAAAGATAAAAATGGAAACGTCATTAAAGAAGAAGTTAAAAATAAAAATGGTAATACTACACTAGTTCCTAAAATATTAAGAGATGAAAAAGGTAAAATCGTTTATGAGAAAGTTAAAGGTAACTTTTTAAATAACGACCAGTTTTGGAAACAACGAGGAGCTCAAAACTCTTATGCTAAATTACAAAACTCTTTTCATAAGTTTATTACAGAACGAGGTTTTAATTTAGATAGAGGTAATATTGGAGCTAATGTAGAACACAAGACTAAATTAGAGTTCCAAATAGAGGAAAATAAGGCTGAATTAGAGCTTTTAAATCAAGAAAAGGAAAATACCTTAAAAGTGATAGAAAACTCTAAAAATGCCCTTATAGAGTCCAATAAAGCCGTTAATAAAGATATATTAAATCCTAAAAAAACTATTGTTGGTTATAACTCTAATGACGTTCAAAAAATCGTAGAATATTCTAAAGGTTTAGAGCAAGTTAATATCTTTCAGCAAAGTGAAATTAAAAACAAAGATTTAACTATAATGAAATTATCTAAAGAAAATACCAGTTTTAAAAACAATGAAGAAATTATTAAACGAGATAAAATTATTACTGAGCAAAAGGCTACTATTAAAGAACAAAGTAAAGAGATTAATAAATTAAAAGGTATTGTTAATATTTTAAATAATAGTATTGATAATTTAAAAGAAAAACTTGAAGTTGAAGTTAACAAATGGAAAAAACTATTTAAAAAAATGTGTAAGGCTATTGATAAGCTACTAGATAGAGAGCCTAAAGATTATGTTGAAGATTATGAAAATCTAGCTGATGCTATTAATTATGATTACTATGATTATGACAATAGAAAAGCTAAAGATAAAGACAAAGATGATTATGAAATTGGTTTATAGAAATATTAAAATAAAAAGATTTAAAGAAAGGACGTGATTATTATAGCTGTATTACAAGTAAAGCCTAAAGAACAAACTAAAGATGGTAGAAAATGGATTTTTCAAGTTTATTATAAAGGATTAGATGGACTAAATAAAAAATATCGTTCAAGAAAATATATGACGAAGAAAGAGGCACAAGAAGCTGAAAGGCAGTTCCTCTTATCGCTCGATCAGAATATAAATCATAAAGATATGACTTTTAAAGATTTATATTTATCTTTTTACAATTATCAAAGTGATAAAGTTAGAGAAAGTACAATAAAAACTTATAGAGATAGAGTTAAGTATTTACAGTATTTCGATAATATAAAATTAAAGGATTTTAATATTAATCATTTTGAATTATGGAAGAAAGAAATTAATAAATTACCTCTAGCTACTTCTTATAAAAATGATTTATTTAAGTTTATAAAAGCAATATTAAATTATGGTAGTAAATGGTATGATTTTAATTTTACTCCAGTATATAATAAAATGACTAACTTTACTAATCCTAATGAATTGAAAAAAGAAATGCTATTTTTTACTATTGATGAGTTTAATCAATTTATATCAGTTGAAGATGATATAATGTTTAAATCTCTATTCGAAACTCTTTATTATATGGGACTTCGCAAAGGAGAATTAAGAGGCTTACAATGGAAAGATATAGATTTTAAAAATAAGATAATGAGAATATATAAACAAATACCATCGATTTATAGTATGGATAACTACAAATTAAGTCCATTAAAAACACAAAATAGTAATCGTGACTTACCTATCAATGATTTACTACTAGCTGATTTAAAAAAGTTATACGATTATAAAAAAGAGTTTAAAAACTTTTCTCAAGAGTGGTTTGTTTTTGGTAATGACTTACCTCTTACAAAAGACTCTATTAGAAGTAGAAAAAATAGAAATTGTAAATTAGCACAGGTAAAGCAAATAAGAATACACGACTTTAGACACTCCTGTGCTTCTTTCTTAATAAATTATGGTGCTAGTATTACTCTAGTGGCAAAATATTTAGGTCATACTAAAATTGATGAAACACTAAATACCTACTCTCATATGTATCAAAATAAACTTGAAGATATAGTTAAGCTCATAAATAGAAACAATAGTATTTTACTAGCTGAAAGAGAAAGAGAAAAAGAAAAAAATACTATTGATAATGATAATATAACTAATGAAAAAAATGATATAGAAATATGTCTATAAACGTAAAATAATGGTAAGTTTAATCGCTTACCATTATTTTTTTATGTATTTTAGCACCTAAATAGCACCTAAAATATTTTTAAAGGCTTAAAATCCTTATAAAATAAACAAAAGCGGAGCCTTTCGGCTCCTTCAGGGGGTTTGGTTGAATACACTCTTACATTATATGACGGTAAGAGTGTGCACAATGTTTTACCATCATGCATATTAATCATAATATGTTATTTAAAAATTGTCAATTGAATTTATTTTTATTTTTCAAATTAATCTATTTTTATTGTAGCAATAAGTCTCTTTTTTAATTCTTCTTTATCATAACATTCATTTTTTAAATAGTCATCAGAATCTATTTTTGCTTGTACTAATATCTTATAATCATTTTTTAAATTAGCCATTTTAAAAGTCATATCCCCACTTTGTTTTGTTCCAAATAAATCGCCTGATCCTCGTAATTTAAAATCTTCTTCGCTAATAACAAAACCATCAGTTGTATTTTCCATTATTTCTAATCTCTTAGTATCAGAATCACTTATTAATAAACATTTAGATTCTAAAGAATTTCTTCCCACTCTTCCTCTTAATTGATGTAAAGTAGAAAGTCCAAACCTATTAGCATCAAAAATAACCATCATAGTAGCATTAGGAACATCTACTCCTACTTCTATTACTGTCGTACTTATCAAAATATTTACAATATTTTGTTTAAATTCTTCCATTATTAATTCTTTTTCTTTAGCTTTCATTTTACCATGTACAATGTCAATTTTATACTTATTACCAAAAATCAAATTTATTTTATCACGTAAAGTATATATATTAGTTAAATCCAAATCATCATTTTCTTCTATTAAAGGCGCTATAACATATACTTGATGACTTTCTTTTAATTCTTCTTTCATTAAATTGTAAACATCATTCATTTCTTTAGTAGTAAATACTTTAGTCTTAACTGGTATTCTTCCTTTAGGCATTTGTTTTATTATTGATACATCCATATCACCATAAATAGTTAAAGCATAAGTTCTAGGAATTGGTGTTGCACTCATATACAAAACATCTGGTTTTATACCTTTATTTTTCAAATTAGAGCGTTGATTAACTCCAAATCTATGCTGTTCATCAGTCACTACTAGTCCTAAATTATTATATTCTACATCTTCTTGAATAAGTGCATGTGTCCCAATAATTATATTTACTTTTCCTTCTTTTAATTCATTATATATACTTTGTTTTTCTTTCTTTGTAATTGACCCAGTTAATAATTCAATATTTATTTTTTCTTTTCCAAGTAACTCTTTAATATTATTATAATGCTGAGTTGCTAATATTTCCGTTGGTGCCATCAAAGCACTTTGATAACCACAAAGAAAATTATAATACATTGCTAAAATAGCAACGATTGTTTTTCCACTACCAACATCACCTTGTAAAAGACGATTCATTCTTCTTTCACTATTTAAATCATTTATAATTTCTTCTAAAGCCTTTGATTGATCTTCTGTTAATTCAAAAGGTAATTTTTTTATAAATGTATCTATTTTCTTTTCTGTGTGTCTTTTAATACCAATATTATCTTTATTATTTTCTGCACGTAAATAATTTATTTTAAACATAAATTCAAATAATTCTTCATATTTAAGTCTTATACTAGCTTCTTTAAGTTTATCGTAATTAGGAGGATTATGGACAATATTTAATGCTGTCTTTTTATTTAAAAAATTATATTTTTCAATTAAGTGTTTAGGTATACTATCTACAATTTCATTTCCATAACTAACTAAAGCATTATTTATAGCACTAGAAATAACTTTTTGAGTAAGACCACTTGTAGTATGATATACAGATTCAATTCTCTCTTGATTTGTTAAATTACCAAACTTTATATCTGAAGCATTTACAATATTTTTATTTGGATCATATTTCCCAATAACAATTACTTTTTCTCCTATTGGTAAACTTTGTTTTAAAAATGCTCTTCCAAAAATTGATACTCCAACAATACCATTTACAGTCGATAAACGAAAATTTAATTTATTAGTTCCACCTTTAAATCTAATTACTAAAGGAATACTTTCTACTTTTCCATCTACTACTACTTTTTGTTCTAAATCAGTAACAGTTTTTAAATCTGTTCTTTTTAAAACATCATATCGAAAAGGATAATGTGTAACTAAATCATCTATTGTAAATATACCTATTTTATTTAATAAAGGCTCTGTTTTAGGACCAATTCCTTTTACTTTAGATAACTTATCCATACTACCACTTCCTCTTGTGTATTATATCATAAAAGTTAAAAATTAAAAAGCAAAAACAAGTTAGCTTTAAAATCCGTTGAATTAAAAAGATAATTCAACGGATATTTATTATAAAATTAAATTCTCTTAAATCAACTAATCGAGAATTTACTATTTTAATTTACTAACTTTAAAATAATATAAATTTAATTATATTCTTCTTGACAAATCTTTTCCTTTCGATTATTATAGAAATCACCAATTCGAAAAATGGCGAATTGGTCGCTAGTATCACACTAGCCAACCCCTTTTTATTCTTTTGTGAAGTACCTTCTTCAGGGGGAGGTACTTCTTTTTTTTGAAAAAAAGACTATTATTATTTTTATTTTAATAATAATGGTCTTTTTATTTTTATCTTTAATTATTATTCTTATTAGTTAAACTTTCATAATATTTGTATCTTTCTTCAGCATTTTTCTGATTTTGCTCATATAAATCATCTTTTTTATCAGGATTTACTTTTGCTAAAGAAGAATATCTTGTTTCTCCATCTAAGAATTCACTATATTTAGAAAAGTCAACTTTACTATCTAAAGAAAACTCTTTTGTTTCTGGGCTATATCTAAATATTGGAAAATATCCTGACTCTGTAGCTTTCTTTTCTTCTTGAATACTATTAGTCATTCCAAGTTTTATTCCTTGAGCAATACAAGGTGAATAAGCAATTATTAGAGAAGGTCCATTATAATTTTTAGCTTCCGTAAATGCTTTGATTGTTTGCATCATATTTGCTCCTAAAGATACTGTTGCAACATAAACATGGGGATATGCTAGTGCAATTTTGGCAAGATCTTTTTTAGCTACAGTTTTGCCAGTAGAAGCAAATTTTGCAACACTACCGATTTTACTTGATTTTGATGACTGTCCACCTGTATTAGAATATACTTCAGTATCTAATACTAAAATGTTAACATTTTCTTTTGTCGATAAAACATGATCCAAACCATTATATCCAATATCGTAAGCCCAACCATCTCCACCAACTATCCAAAAAGATTTTGTTTTTATAAATGGTTTCAATTCAATTAATTCTTTTATCTTAGTTTTTTCTATTACTTCATATAGTAGACAACTTGATTCATAATCACATTTTTTATAATATGAAGCAAATATTTCTTTGTATTCATTTGGTATTTTCTTTAAATTATTATATATTGCATTTTTTATTCTCTCTTTATGAACTTTATCGGCCAAAGCCATTCCAAAGCCAAATTCTGCATTGTCTTCGAATAGGGAATTAGCCCATGGAACACTATATGAAGTACTAGGTATACTTCCACCATAAATAGATGAACATCCAGTTGCATTAGCAATAACTAATTCACTACCAAATAATTGAGTTAACAATTTTAAATATGGAGTTTCTCCACATCCAGCACAGGCACCAGAAAATTCAAACTTTGGATAAGCAAATTGACTTCCCTTTATGGTATTTAAACTCATTACTTTCTTTTCTTTTATTTTTTCAAAAAGATAATTGTTTTTTTCAATATTCTCTTCATTTTTTACTTCCATTGTCGGTTTCATTATTAATGCTTTTTCGTTATTTTTTCCAGGGCAAACATTACTACATAAACCACATCCTGTACAATTATCCATATTTACACCAATAACAAATTTTAAATTTTTGTCTTTAATTAATGAATCTTTTAAATCTTTTTTCAATGATTCCGGAGCTTTTTTTTCTTCTTTATCATCCACTAAAAATGGTCTTATAACTCCATGCGGACATACCAAAGCACATTGATTGCACATTATACAATTTTCTTTATTATAACAAGGAAGAAATTCTGTAATGTCTTTCTTTTCGTTTTTTGAATATCCTCCTTCAAAAGTTCCATCAACATATGGTTCTAATTTGCTTACTGGTATAGAATTACCTTTTCTTTCATTGATTAATTCAAAAACACTTTTATTATTCTTAATTATTCTCTCATTCTTAATCGTTATATTTTCTATTTCAACGTTTTCTAATGTTTCTAATGCTCGATCAATTGCTTTTATATTTTTTTCAATAATTTCTTTTCCTTTATTAGTAAGTAATGTTTCTAAAGATTTTTTTATTTCATTTATTGCAAAATTAAAATCAATAAGTTTACCAATTTTAAATATTATAGTAGCCATTATAGTATTTATTTTATTATTTAAACCTTCTTCTATTGCTATTTTATTAGCATTAATTATATAAAATCTTATATGTCTTTTTTTCAATATCTCTTTTTCATTATTATCCATGTATTCTAATATTTGTTCTTTTGTCTTAGATGTGTTTAAAATAAAAATTCCATTTTCTACTATATTATCTAACATATTAAATTTTTTTAAATAAGTATCTTTGGTACATACTACTATCGTTGGATTTTCAACATAATAAGTTGATCTTATTTTATTATTACCTAATCTAATATGGCATTTTGTTACTCCTCCAGACTTTTTAGAATCATATTCAAAATATCCTTGAGTAAAAGCTTTTGTATTATTACCAATTATTTTTAAAATATCTTTTGATACGCTTACCATACCATCAGAACCAAATCCATATATTAATATCTCATAATTTGGATTTTTATAATCTAATTTTACTGGCTTTAAGCTTAAATTTGTTACATCGTCATCAATACCAATTGTAAACCCATTAAAGTTATCTTTTATATCTAAAAATTCAAAAACACTGTTTATATGATCTGGAGTTGTATTTTTACTTGATAGTCCATAGCGTCCACCAATTACTTTAATTTTCCTATTACTTTCTTTAACAATATCGGATACATCTAAATATAAAGGTTCTTTTGATCCTGGTTCTTTAGTTCTGTCTAATACTGCAATACTTTTTACACTTTTAGGAAGTACATTGAAAAAATACTTACTACTAAATGGTCTATATAAATGAACTTCAATAAGTCCTACTTTTTTATTATTCTGATTTAATATATCGACAGTTTCTTTTATAGTCTCACAAACTGATCCCATTGCTACAATAACTTTAGTAGCAGCTTTATCCCCATAATAATTAAATGGCTTATAATCATTTCTCGTTATTTCATTTATTTTTTGCATATAGTTATCTACTATATCAGGTAATGCATTATAATATTTGTTTCTTGCTTCGGTTATTTGAAAATATATATCATCATTTTCATTAGTTCCTCTAGTTACATTATTTATACTAAGAGCTCTTTTTCTAAAATCTATTAGTGCTTTTTTGTCAATTAATTGTTTAACTTTATCTATATCTATCAATTCAATTTTTTGAAGCTCATGACTTGTTCTAAATCCATCAAAAAAGTTTAAAAAAGGGATTCTTCCTTTTAACGCTGATAAATATGATACACTAGTTAAATCCATTACTTGTTGAACAGATGATAATGCTAGCATAGCAAATCCAGTTTGTCTTGTAGCATAGATATCTTGATGATCTCCTAATATTGATAAAGCATGAGTAGCAAGACTTCTTGCAGCTACATTTATTACACAAGGAAGCATTTCTCCTGCTATTTTATACATATTAGGAATCATTAATAATAATCCTTGTGAAGCAGTATAAGTAGTTGCAAGTATTCCATTTTGTAAAGCGCCATGAACGGCTCCAATTGCACCTGCTTCACTTTCCATTTGAACTACTTTCACAGGAAATCCAAAAAAGTTTTCTTTTTTTTCATTTGCCCATTTATCTATATATTCTGCCATTGGAGAAGCTGGTGTTATTGGATATATACTCGCAAGTTCTGAAAAATTATAAGATACATAACTACACGCTTCATTCCCATCCATAATTTTATACATGTTATCACTCTCTTTATATTACTAATTATACATTTATTATATAATAGCTTTAATTTTTTTTCATTAAAAAAAGTATTAAAAAATCGACTTTATAATACTTTTTAATAATATTTTTATTTTTTCTTATCTTTTTCAGTTTCTTTTACAATATAAATTGGTCTTTTTTTAGTTTCAAGATAAGTTTTTGAAAGATATGCCCCAATTATTCCTAAGCAGAAAAGTTGTACACCACTAACAAAGAAGATAATACATACTAAACTTGGCCATCCTCCAACAGGATCTCCAAACATTAACGTTTTAGCAATTATAACGATAATCATAATAAATGATACTATGAAGAATAAGATTCCAATAACAGCCGCAACAACTAATGGCACTGTTGAAAAAGCAATAATTCCTTCAAAAGCATAAATCAAAAGTTTCCAAAAACTCCATTTAGTTGTTCCAGCAACACGTTCAACATTTTCATATTCAAGCCATTTTGTTTTATAACCAACGAAGCTAAATAATCCTTTAGAATATCTATTGTATTCTTTTAATTCTAATATTGAATCGACCATTTGTCTTGTCATTAATCTAAAATCTCTAGCACCATCAACCATCTCTGTTTTAGACATCTTATTTATAATTTTATAAAACATCCTTGCAAAAAAACTTCTTATCGGTGGTTCTCCTTTTCTTGTAACACGACGAGTACCAACACAATCGTATCCTTCTTTTTCAATCGCATCATACATTTCAATTAATAAATATGGTGGATCCTGTAAATCAGCATCCATTATTGTAACGTAATCACCACTAGAATATTCAAGCCCTGCAAGCATAGCAGCTTCTTTTCCAAAATTTCTAGAAAAGGATATATATCTTACTTTATCATCCTTTTTAGAAAGTTTTCTTAGAATGTCTAGTGTTTTATCTTTTGATCCATCATTTACAAAAATGTATTCAAAATGCAAATAATTCATCTTTTCTTCAATCTTTTTAATTTCTTTATAAAATATTGGTAAAGCTTCTTCTTCATTATAACATGGTACTATAATCGATATTTTCTTTTTCATACTAATCTTCCTTTACTTTCTTTTCAATTTTTTCAAATATACCTAAATATTTAACTTCTAATGATTTATTTTGTGGAATATTGTAATAATTTTTAAACTCTTTTTGTTGAAAAATATTAGTTGGATTATATCTCCAAATTAAATATATTGGGTTAGCTTTAACAACAATAGTGCTTTCTTCATATTTTAATTGCTCTTTAATATATTCTTCTCTTGTAATATCAATATATTTGGTAATACTTAATAACGATAGATAATATAGTGCTAATATTCCAACAAAAGATATCAATAATTTAGGATATATTTTAATTTCTATTTCTTTTAATAAAACCGATATTGCTAAAATAATAAATAATACAACTATAATATTCGTTCCTTCATCCCAAATTGGGGAAATAAAAATTGTGATACTAGATAAAAAACTTATTGTAAACAAAAGTATAAGAAATTTTTTTATTTTTATATTCTTTATTAAATGAAGAATACTTAAGAATAACAAGCAAATATACAATATAAAATAAAAAATGTAATACCAATTTTCTACAGCGAATACTCCAAAATATTTATTAATTATTAAATTTAAATTAACAGGAGAATAATAAAAGAAATTATAAGTTAAACTAAATATTAATATTACATCAAATAATGTTATAAGTAATCTTTTATACATATGTCCTTGTAATTTATCATTTAGATAATAGTTAATAGGTATTGCGCCTAGTAAAAACAAAATAATATTTTTAGAAAAAATTGTATCTATATAATTAGATAAATTTGCCAATGATATTTCTATGTTATTGTAGAATAATGTTTTATCTACGAAATACATTGATATAATAAAGCATATTGTTTGTAAAATTATTATTAATAAATACTTCTTATATGATTCTTTTATCTTTTTAAAGAAATAAAAGAAAAAGAAAATATTACCTAATAGAAATATAAACGATAAATGAATAGATGATAAAGATATATATATAGCCATTAATAATAAAGATATTAATTCTTTTATATTAATTATCAATGTTTCTTTCTTAAATAAGTACATATAATAAATAAATATCATTAGTATAGGAAATGTATAAGTAACTGTCGAAGTTACTGACAAGTAATTGTAAGAAAATGTAAAAGTAGAAACCAAAATAGTTCCTAAAAAAGGGAATAAATAATAATATTTATTTTTTACATAACCTAATAAATTATTGCAATAATAGACAAACAAACTCATTAAGACAGAAAATATTAAATTAAATAAAAACTTATTGTATGCCAAAAAGTTTATCAAAAATCCACTTATAATTCTACCATCATTGAAACTTATATTGTTTATTGAATTAATAATTCCTTCTTTTCCAATTAAATAACTTGTCCAATCAGATCCACTAATCGGAGCTAAAGAACTAATTATAAAGAAGAAAAGAAAAGTAAAAATTACTACTTTATATTTAAAATCTAAAACTTCCATTCTTTCTTTCATAACTACCTCTAAATACTATCGATATAATCTTCTAAGTTTTTAATTATATTTTCTGTATTGCTAACAAACTTTTTAGGTTTAAAATCTTTTGCTTTTTCTAATATTTTGCCTATTTTTGTAAAATCTTTTAATACTAAAATATATTTTTTCTTACCAAGATTTTCAATAATTTGTAATTGATGATCATTAACATGTTCGTTATATTTAGCAAGTCTTGGTGCTGCTATTACAATTTTTTCATGTAATAATCCTGATAATATTGATCCTACACCACCATGAGTAATAAGTAAATCGCATTTTGTAATTAATTGTTCAAACTTATCACTTGGTATTAAATCGAATATTTCCATGTTTTTACTTTTATATTTTGTACATCCTGCTTGCACTATTACTTTATCTTTAATTTTTTTGTTATTTATTTCATGATCTATAGCTACAAGTAATCTTTCAAAGCCCTTATCTTGAGTACCCAATGTTACTAATATCAATATATCCACCCCCAATATTTAGCTTTAGGATATAGTTTTAACATACTTTCCCATTGAACGATAAATAAATCTGCAAAGTGATAAATAATTCTTCCAGTAACCGTTTTAGTTTTACTATTAGCTAACGTTTCAATATAAATAATTTTACTTCCAAAGATCTTTCCAATTACACACATTGGACCTGCAGTGTGAGCTCCCGTTGTAATTATTACTTTGGGTTTTATTTTACAATATAAAACTAAACTTTTTATTGTGTTATATAATAATTTAAAAGGATAAGTTAAAAAATGACTCTTAGTTCCATAAACTAAAAAATTAACTCTATTAGGATATTTTTCTAACAATCCCATATTTGACTTAGTTTTTTCTGTTATAATATGATAATCATATTTTTCGAACATTGGAGATAATCTTAACATTTCAGATAAGTGTCCACCTGTTGAAGATATAAACAATACTTTTTTTTGTTTTTTCATAATATCACCTTTTATCAAGTAAGTTAAACCATAATTTTGATACATTATCTAAAGAATAATTTAGAGAATTTTCATAACCATTCTTTGCTATTTTTTCTCGATATTTCTTATCTTCAAATAATTTAATAATCGCATTTTTCATTTTTATTTTATCCCTTTTTGAAATAAGAATTCCGCACTCATTTTTTAATAAAGGCTTTAATCCATCGGCACTATCAAAGGCTACTACTGGGATTTGATAACTACAAGCTTCCAATACTGCTAATCCAAAAGATTCTGTATAAGAAGTAGTAACAAATATTAAACTATCTAACATTTTTAATTCTATCTCATTTTTAGAAAGAAAACCAGTTAAAATAACATTTTTCTCTAAATTATGACTATTTATATATTTTTTCAATTGTTTTTTTTCTTCTCCATCACCAATTAAATATAATTTTATATCTTTATAATCCTTTTTCAATAAATAAATTACTTCTAATAAATCAAGCTGTCCTTTTTCTTTTGATAATCTTCCTATACTTATTAAGTTATGTGCTTGGCATTTACTTTTTTTCTTAGGAATATAATCTAAGGCATTAGGTATATATATACATTTAGCATTTACTTTATCTTTATAAAAATCTTTAAGTGTTTCAGAAACTAACACAAAATAATTAACATTATTAACTGAATTAACAATTGTTTTTATGTATTTCTTATTATTGTTATGAAAATTATGTTCAGTTGCTATTTTTGTAATTGTAGAATCAGCATATTCCCCTACAAGTTTATTATGAAAATCTCTAGTAGTTATAATATACTTACTTTTTATATTTTCAATATATTCAATGTTTAAATATTTTTTTCTATATAATAATATTAGAGATTTTATCCCTTCTTTTAAACTAGTAAAATATTTTTTTTCTTTTAAAGAATTTTTAAATTCCTCCTTATTAGGTTTAGAATTTATTAAATATTTTATATTTACTTTGTCATTAAAATAAAATGCTGGTTTATCTAACACTTTATATGTTGCTACTATTTCAATTTGATATTTTTTAGATAACATTTTACAAAGAGATGATATATATTGCTCAATTCCTCCATATCCTAAATGAAGAGCCATTATTGTTATCAAATTTTCTTTTTTCTTATTTAAAAAATTTTCTGTTAAACTTTCTAAATAAAATAAAGTATAGCAAGAAATTAGTACTAATAAGAAAGAAGAAAAAATTATATTAAATACTAATAAAATATAGACATTTATTATAGATATAATTAAACAAATTATATTAAAAGAAAGAATTTTTTTATCTTTAAAGAGTACTTTTAGTAGTTTTATTGTATTAATTAA
>CASEVQ010000001.1 GCA_949291455.1 uncultured bacterium | reverse complement strand
TATTTTATATATAAATAATATTAATAAGGAGTTATGATATGATTTTAGCAACAACTTCTAATATAGAAGGAAGAAATATTAAAGAATATAGAGGGATTATTTTTGGAGAGGCAGTTGTAGGAATAGATTTTGTAAGAGATTTCGGAGCTAGTATAACTAATTTTTTTGGTGGTAGATCTAAAGAATATGAAGAAGAAATTGCTAATGCTAGAGCAGATGCTGTTAATGAAATGATGAATCGTGCTAAAAAGATTGGTGCAAATGCGATTATTGGAATTAAAGTTGATGTAGAAAGTATTGCTATGAGTAATGATAGAAGTTCAATGATAATTGTAACTGCAACAGGAACTGCAGTTGTTTTAGAATAGGAGATTATAATGAAAAAAAATGCGCATTATGTTGGAGTAGGTGAAAAATATATTCCGGAAGATGAGAAATATGTTGATAATACAGTGGCTGATGATATAAAGAAAGACATTAAAAATAGATATAATAATTTAGATAAAGAAAAAGTTAAGAAGGGTGTTAGATTTTTAGCTAAAGCAAGTATGTTTTATTTTGCATTTATTATGATTTTTATAATTGTAGTATTTATAATAGTTATTTCTATGTTTATAAGATTTCCTAATTTTTGTGGAAAAAGCAATGTTATATCATCTGGTCATAAATACGAAATTAATAATTATGTTGACATCAATTGTTAATATGCTTATTATTGTGTATTATTAAATATTTATGTTTTTTGTTAGGAAGTGTTATTATTAATATTAATGAAATAAATGTGTTAGTTCTTGCATATCTTGGAGACAATGTATATGAATATTATGTTAGGAAGTTTTTAATTAGTAAAAAAATTGGATCAGTTAATGAACTTCAAAAAAATTCTATAAATTATGTTAGTGCTATTAATCAATCTAAATTTTTGTTATGTTTACTAGAAAAAGATTTTTTTAATGATTTTGAAATTGATATTATTAAAAGGGCAAGAAATCATAAAGGGACTTCGCACCCTAAAAATTGTGATATAGTTACTTATAAACATGCTACTGCATTAGAGGCTTTAATAGGTTATTTAGAATTGCAAGGTAACAGAATTAGAATTGAAGAAATTATGGATGTTATTTTAGGAGGAGAATTATGTTAGTTTATGGAAGAAATGTTGCAAAAGAGGTTTTGAAAAATAACAAATTTATTAAAAAAATAATATTACAAAAGGATTTTTCTGATAAAGAAATAAATTCTTTAATAGAAAAAAGAAAAATTAAGACTGAATTTTTGGATAAAAAAGGATTTTCAAAATTTGATAAATTTTCTCATCAAGGTATAATTTTAGACATAGAAGATTTTTGCTATACAGATGTTTCTTCTTTTTATAATATTGAAAATGCTAAATTAGTTATTTTAGATCATCTTGAAGATCCTCATAATTTAGGCGCAATTATAAGGACGTGTGAAGCAGCAGGAATTACAGGTATAATAATTCCTAAAGACCGTAGTGTTGATATTAATTCTACGGTTATGAAAACTAGTGCAGGTGCTTTAGAAAATGTGAAAATATCAAAAGTTACTAATTTGATAAGTTTAATTGATGAGTTAAAAGATAATGGCTTTTGGATAGTTGGTACGACAATGGATAGTGATACTGATTATCGTGATATTGATTATACTGGTAAAATAGCACTAATTATTGGAAATGAAGGAAAAGGAATAAGTAAATCAGTTTTAGAATCTTGTGATTATATAGCAAAAATCCCTATGTATGGAAAAATAAATAGTCTAAACGCATCTGTTGCTGCAGGTATTATGATATATGAGATGATAAGTTTAGACAAATAGGGGGAGTTTGTTTGAACTACAAAGATATTAACGATTATGAACTTATTTATCAAGTAAGAGAAAATGACGAGTGTGCTTATAATGCATTATTTAATAAGTATTCTTATGTTGTAAATAAATTGGCTTATGAGTATTATAGTAAAAATAAAAACTTAGGAATTGAACTAGATGATTTAGTTCAGGAAGGTTTTTTTGCAATTTCAACTTCAATTAAAGATTACAATCAAGATGCTTCATTATTTTATACTTATGTGGTTCTTTGTATAAGACGTGAGATGGAACGTTATATTAAATATAATAGAAGAAATAAGCAGATGATACTTAGTACTGCAGTTTCTTTAAATCAATTTATAGATGATGATAATGATTTGTTTTTGGAAGATGTTGTTGATTCTTCTTATAACTTAGAAGATAACATTTGCTATAATGATTTTTTTTATAGAATATTTATGTATCGTCATAATTTTAGTTTTGAAGAATCAACGATTTTTGAATTAAAATTTAATCAGTTTAGTAATAGAGAAATTGCAATATTATTGGATATTTCATATAAAAAAGTAGATAATTGCTTAAGAAAAATAAGGAATAGATTGAATAAATTTAAATTAACTTTGTAATGCTTAATTTTAGTGATATAATTATTATAGGTGATACTATGGAGACCCTAAAACAGTATTTTTCGTATAATAAAGATTGTGACTTATCTGGTATTTTTTATCTATTATCTAGAAAAATGAAAGTTATTCATCAAAATGCTATGTATGTTCCGGTAGTAGATGCTAATCATATAGTTTTTGATAATGATTTTTCTTTTGATAATATGGCTTTATCTTCAGATTTTATTAATGATAGGAAGAATAATATTGAAAATCTTGCTAAAATTTTTATTGGAGCATTTTTGTCATTAGGAACAGAATTTTATGATTTATCACAAGTTGACAATAATTGGTTAATAAATAATTTAGATGAAATAAGTTCATCAATTACTGCTGATAGTTATCCAAAGGATTATTTTGAGTCAGTCCTTTTAGATGGTGAAGATATTTATTATTGTGATTATATGGAGAAAATCAAAAATAATGGTGGATTAAGTAATGGTTTAGTATATAAAAAAGTGTTAAGTAATGCAGGAAGTAAGTATTATCAAGACCAATCAGAAATACCAACTTCTTCTATAGAAAATAAATCGGCTTTTATTAATTACTTGTTTTATCCAGTATTAGTTTTATCTATAGTAATTGTTTGTTTTGTAGTATATATTTGTTTTGGTTTTTAGTATGAACGAGTGTATCTCGTTTTTTTTATAAAAATATTATATAATATATAATCGAGGTGTTGTTATGTCCTTTACTACTATTGTAAAAAATGAAGTGTGTTCTTTGGACTTTCCAATGTTAGAAAATATAGCGGAACTTTCTGGATTTATTAGAAGTTGTGGAAAATATGATGATAATAAGATTGAATTTACAATTGAAAATGTTAAAATTGCTAAAAGAATATATATGTTATTGAAGAATATTTATAATATTGAGATAGTACTTGATAAGAGAAAAATGGCAAATTTTAATAGTAAAAGTTTATATTTAGTAATTGTTGAAAAAAAAGTAAAGCAGATATTAAAAGATTTGTCAGTTTTGGATGATTTTGAAAATTATATTGAATCACCACGTGATTATATAATAGGTTCAATAGATGAAATTAAAGCTTATTTACGTGGTAGTTTTTTAGGAAGAGGAAGCATAAATGATCCTAGTACGTCACAATATCATTTGGAGTTTGTTTATGATAATAAATATGAAGCTGTTTTTATTCAAAGATTATTGAATCATTTTGAAATGAATTGTAAAATTATAATACGTGAATCTAAGTATATGGTTTATATTAAGGAATCAGAGAAAATTAGTGATTTTTTAAAAATTATTAATGCTAGTAAGGCAGTCTTATATTATGAAAATATTAGAATAAAGAAAGAACAAAAAAACAATACAAATCGTCTTAATAATTGTGAGCAAGCTAATATTGATAGAGTTATAGCAACTGCTATGGAACAAATTAAGTTTATAGAATTTATTGATTCAACTATTGGTCTTAATGTTTTAGATGAAAAATTAAAAGAGAGTTGTTTATATAGATTAAAATATCCTGAAGCTTCTCTTAATGAGCTTAGTGAAATTATTAGTCTTGAAACAAATAAAAAAATTTCTAAATCTTGTCTTAATCATCGATTTAGAAGAATAAAAGAAATATATGAAAAAGTTAAAAACACTACTATTAATTAGTGTTTTCTTTTTCAATTATTTTATCAATAATTCCATATTTTAGTGCTTCACTACTTGTCATGAAGTAATCTATTTCAGTATCTTTGGTTATTTTATTTAAAGTTTGATTTGTATTATTTGCTAAAATTTTATTTAGTTTCTTTTTTAATTTTATAATGCGTTCGGCACCTATTTTTATGTCTGTAGCTCTTCCTTCAACTCCTCCTAATGGTTGATGAATCATTATTTCACTATTTGGTAATGCAAGCCTTTTTCCTTTTTTTCCACAAGATAACAAGAATGCAGCCATAGATGCGGCAATGCCTACACTTATTGTTACAACATCGCTTTTTATATAATTCATTGTGTCATATATTGCTAAACCAGAAGTTATAGAACCACCGGGTGAGTTAATATATAGATAAATGTCTTTGGTTTCTATTGAATCTAAATATAGTAATTCTGCTATTACACTATTGGCTAAATCATCATTTATTTCTCCGCTAATAAAAATAATTCTATCCTTTAAAAGTCTTGAAAAAATATCATAACTTCTTTCGCTATTTCCTTCTTTATCAATAATTATTGGTATTAAACTCATTATATCACCTATATTTATATTAGTTAGTTTACTTTTGTTTTATACATCTTTTTAATAAAAAATTAATTTTCTAGAATTTTTATTATATTTGTGTTAATATTATATTAAAGAATAGAAAGGATTTTTTATGGACGGAAATATTAGGTTAAAAATTATGGGTAAAGAACGTGAGATTGTTCGTGGACTTTCTTTATTCGATGTTGCTAAAGATTATCAGGATGAGTTTAAATATCCTATAATTCTTGCTAAAATAGGTAATCAATATCATGAACTTACTGAACCAATTTTAGATACTGACGATATAACTTTTGTTGATTTAAAGGAACGTCGTGGTAATTCTGTTTATGTTAATGCACTGATTTTTTTAATGTCTTATGCTGCATGTGAACTTTTTGGTAAAGATGCAAAAATTATTGTTAAGTATTCTATTGATAAAGGTATATACATTGAAACTAATTTTGATTTAGATGAAAAAAGATGTTCTGAGCTAAAAAACAAAATGTTAGAAATTACTGATAAGAATATTACTATTACTAAATGTCGCGTTAATCGAAGTGAGGCAATAGAATATTATGAATCTAAAAAGGAAATGTCAAAAGTAAATCTTTTAAAATGTACTTTTGATAGCCATATTACACTATATAAAATGGGTGGAATGTATGATTACTTTTTTAGTTTGATGCCTCCGACAACTGGTGATTTAAGATATTTCGATTTGAAATTTTTAAATGGACGTGGAATGGTTTTATTATTTCCAACAATTTATCTTGATGGTATAAAAGAATATGAACATCATCCTAAATTGTTTGAAGTTTTTAGAGAATATCAAAAATGGGCAGATATTATGAAAATAGGGAATGTTCCTGCATTAAATAAAATAGTATCTAATGGTCGTGCTGATGATATTATAAGAATTGATGAAATGTTACAAAGTAATAGACTATTAAATATTGCTCGTGATATTGTTTCTAAGAAAAGTTCTGTAAAAATCATACTTATTGCCGGTCCTTCTTCATCAGGGAAAACTACTAGTTGTAGAAAACTTTCTATGTATTTAAGAAGTTTTGGTTTAGAACCTAAAGAAATTTCGATGGATGATTATTTTATTGATCGTGACAAAACTCCAAAAGATGAAAATGGCGAATATGATTTTGAATGCTTAGAGGCAATAGATGTCAAAAAGTTTGATTCTGATGTTAAGAGACTTTTGAATGGTGAAAAAGTAAAATTGCAAAAATATAATTTTATAAAAGGTGAATCTGAACCTGGAACTGAAGATGTTGTTCTCGGTGAGAATGAGGTTTTAATTATTGAGGGTATTCATGCTTTGAATGAGAAAATATTAACTTCAATTGAGAGAAATAAAAAATATAAGATATATTTGTGTCCACTTACTATTCTTAATATTGATATTCATAATAGAATATCTACTACTGATAATAGACTTTTGAGAAGAATTGTAAGAGATAATAGAACTAGAGGATATAAAGTTGAAGATACTCTTAAAATATGGAGAAAAGTTAGATTAGGAGAAGAAAAACATATTTTTCCTAATCAAGATTCAGCAGATGCAACTTTTAATACAGCCCTTATTTATGAACTTGGTGTATTGAAGACTTATGTAGAACCTTTACTTTATTCTGTTAGTAGTAATAGCCCGTATTATGAGGAAGCAAGGCGTTTAATTAATGTGTTAAAAACATTTTTACCTATACCGTCCGATGCAATACCTGATGATTCAATTTTGCGTGAATTTATAGGTGGAAGTTGTTTTAAATAGAAAGGAAGAGATGAAATGATTAAAGTAGCAATTAATGGTTTTGGGAGAATAGGAAGATTAGTTTTTAGAATTATGGATAATGATCCAGAATTTGAAATCGTTGCAATTAACGATTTAACAGATGCTGAGCAGTTAGCATATTTATTGAAATATGATACAAATCATAGGAATTATCGTGTTGATGATATTAGTAATGATGAAAATGCGATTGTAGTTGGTGATAAGAAAATTCCTGTTTATGCTGAAAAAGATCCTTCACTTTTACCATGGAAAAGTTTGGATGTAGATGTTGTTTTTGAATGTACTGGAGCTTTTACTTCAAAAGAAAAAGCAATGGCACATATTGTTGCAGGTGCTAAAAAAGTAATTATATCTGCCCCAGCTAAAGGTGATGTAAAAACAATCGTATATAATGTTAATCATGATACTTTAGATGGTACTGAAGAAATTATATCAGCAGCTTCTTGTACGACTAATTGTTTAGCTCCAGTTTTAGCAGTTGTTGATAAAGTATTTGGTATTGAAAAGGGGTATATGACTACAGTTCATGCTTATACAAATGATCAAGCAACACTTGACATTGCACATAAAAAAGGTATTAAAGCTCGACGTGGAAGAGCATGTGCAGCTAATATTGTGCCAGCATCAACAGGTGCTGCTAGTGCAATAGGTAGTGTATTGCCTAATTTAAAAGGAAGATTAGATGGTGCTGCAATGCGTGTTCCAGTTCCAACAGGTTCTGTAGTAGATTTAACTTTAGAGTTAAAAAAATCAACTACTAAAGAAGAAATTAATAAGGCATTAGAAGATAATTCTAATGAAACATTAAAATTCACTATGGATCCAATTGTTTCTAGTGATGTTATTGGGCTAGGTTATGGTTCAGTTGTCGATGGGCTTTCTACAAATGTTTTAGATGTTGATGGAAGACAATTAGTTAAAATTGTAGCTTGGTATGACAATGAAATGGGGTATTCTACTCAAATGGTTAGAACCGCTAAATATTTAATGGAAAAATAAGTAAAATTTTAAAGTAGCTCTGCTACTTTTTTTTGTATTGAAAGTCTTATATTTGATTTTAATTATTTATTTGTTATAATATGTTATATAAGGAGAATTTGATATGAAAAAAACAATTAGAGATTTTGATTTGAAAAATAAAAAAGTTATAATTAGGTGTGATTTTAACGTTCCTATTAAAGATGGTAAAATTATCGATGATAATAGAATAGTTATGAGTCTTAATACAATTAATTATGCTATTGATAATGGTGCTAAGGTAATTTTAATGTCTCATTTGGGAAGAATAAAGGCAGAAGAAGATAAAACTAAAAATAGTTTAAGTTTAGTTTCTGTAAGATTATCTGAGTTACTTAATAAAAAAGTTTTATTTATTCCTTATACTCGTGGTAAAGTTTTGGAAGATGCGATAAATTCATTAAATAGTGGTGATGTACTGCTTATGGAAAATACTCGATTTGAAGATGTTCCAGGGAAAAAGGAAAGTGGTAATGATATAGAACTTGGCAAATATTGGGCAAGTTTAGGAGATATTTTTATTAATGATGCTTTTGGTACAGCACATAGATCTCATGCTTCTAATGTAGGAATTGCGACTTATCTTCCATCTGGACTTGGATTTTTAGTTGAAAATGAAATGAACAATTTATCAATTTTAAATAATCCAGAACATCCTTTTGTAGTTATTTTAGGTGGTAGTAAAGTGGCAGATAAAATTGGTATTATAGAAAATTTAGTAACAAAAGCTGATAAAATAATTATTGGTGGTGGAATGGCTTATACTTTTTTAAAAGCAGAAGGCTATAGTATTGGAAAGTCAATTTTAGATAGTGAAAGTATTGATTTTTGTAAAAATGTTTTAGCTAAATATCCAGATAAGATAGTTTTGCCTGTCGATAATATAGTAGTTAAAGAATTTTCTAATGATGTTCCTAATAAAACTATTAAAATTAATGAATTTATGGATGATGATATCGGTATGGATATTGGTATGGAATCAGTTCAGTTATTTTTATCAACATTAGAAAATGCTAAAGTTATTTTTTGGAATGGTCCACTTGGGGTATATGAATTATCAAAATATTCTGTAGGTACACAAAAAGTTTTGGAAAAAATTGTTAAATTAAATGCTAAGACAGTATTAGGTGGTGGTGATATAGTTGCTGCTGCATCTAAGTTAGGTTATAAGGATAAAGTTACTCATGCTTCAACAGGCGGTGGAGTTACATTGGAGTTTATGGAAGGAAAAGAATTACCTGGTGTAGTTTCAATAATGAATAAATAAAATGAAAAATGCTAAAAAAAACACTTTTATTGTACTTTTAATTACTATAGTTATCTTGTTTTTTGTTTTAAAAGATGATTATGAAAACATTGTTAATAACTTGTTATTAGCTAATAAGTTATATATTTTAATAGGAATTGTTTTGATTTTTATATATTGGTTATTAAGAGCACTTTGCTTACATGTTATTGTTAAAGAGTATAATCCAAATGTTAAATTTAAAAAAATGTTACATCAAACTGTAATTACTCAATTTTTTAATGGTATAACTCCTTTTTCTACTGGTGGACAACCAATGCAGGTGTATATGCTTAAGAAAAGCGGAGTGAGAATAGCTTCAGCTACTAATATAATAGTTCAGGATTTTATAATGTATCAGTTAGCATTAATTATAATTGGAATTTTTGCTCTTTTTGTTAATTGGTATTATCATCTTTTCACTGTTTCTGCTATACTTAAATCTTTAATAATTCTTGGTTTTATTATTAATATTTTAGTTGGTTTAGGTTTAATTTTTATTAGTTTCTCAAAAAAGTTTAATAATTTTATTGGTAATTTAATAATTAAATGTTGCTTGAAATTAAAAATTATAAAAAATAAAGATAATGTTATTGCTAAGTGGGAGGATAAACTTTCAGAATTTCATACTAGTGCTAAATTATTTAAAAAAAAGAAATTATTATTTTTTAAGTGCTTTTTATATTATTTATTATCCTTACTAATATTCTATGTAATACCATTTTTTGTATTTTTTAGTTTTGATTCCTCACTTTCTATTTCTATTCCAGAGATAATAACTGCTTCTGCTTTTGTTTTAATAATTGGAAATTTTGTTCCTATTCCTGGTGGAAGTGGTGGAATTGAATATGGATTTTTGAAATTTTTTGGAGTTTTTGTAAATAATTCTATATTACTTTCAGCTCTTATTGTTTGGCGATTTATTACTTATTATTTAGGTATAATTGTTGGAGGTATATCTTTAGGATTTTTCAGAGGAGATGATAGAAAAGTATGAGAATAGGAATTTTTACTGATACTTATCCACCATATATTAATGGTGTATCTACAAGTGTTTATATGTTAAAAAAAGCACTTGAAAGAAAAGGACATCAAGTATATGTTGTTACTATTAATAATGATAGTTTACGTTATAAATTTGATGAAAATAATACTGTTATTAGAATACCGGGACTCCCTATTGGTATATATGATTATCGTGTAACAAATATATATCCAATTAGGGCAATGAATATTATTAGAAAATGGAAATTAGATGTTATTCATTCACATACTGAGTTTAGTGTTGGAACTTTTGCAAGAATTATTTCTAGGCAATTTAATATTCCGTTGGTTCATACTTATCATACTATGTATGAAGATTATACACATTATATTACTAAAGGATATTTTGATAAATCAAGTAAGAAGATAGTAGAATATTTAACTTTATTTTATTGTGATAAAACTACTAATGAGTTAATCGTCCCTACTAAGAAAACTTATGATTTATTTAAACAAAAATATGGCGTTGATAGAAATATTTATATAATACCTACAGGTATTGAAATAGAGAGATTTTATATTGAAAATGTCGATAATAATAAGGTAGAAGAAATAAGGAAGAAATTAAAATTGAAAGATGATTCATTTAACATAGTTTTTGTTGGGAGACTAGCTAAAGAGAAAAATGTTGATTTACTTCTTAATGCACAAAAAAATATTGTAGAAAAAAATAAAAATATTAATCTTATTATAATTGGTGATGGTCCTGATATGGATGAATATAAAAAGACTGTTTCTAAATTAAAAATAGATAATAATGTTATTTTTGTGGGAAAGGTACCTTGGGAGAGTATTCCTTTATATTATAGGTTAGCAGATGTTTTTGCTACTGCTTCACGCACTGAAACCCAAGGTTTAACTGTTATTGAAGCAATGGCGGCAAGCGTAGCACCAATTTGCATTGATGATGAAAGTTTTAGAAATACGGTAATTGATGGATTAAACGGTAAAATTTTTAATGATCAAAAAGAATATGAAAAAATAGTTGTAGAATTATATAAAGATAGAAAGTTACTTAATCAATTGCAAAAACAAGCAAGACTTAATGCTGAAGTTCATAGTTCTAAGTATTATGGAGAATCAGTATTAGATGTTTATAAGCATGCTATTGACCATAAGCAAAATGACAATTATGGTGTTATTGGGAAAATAGTAGATAAATTAAAAAATAGGGAGGATTAATAATGCTAATTGTAGGTAATCAAAAAACATATTTGAATAAAGAAGAAGTGCTGGATTTTATTGAAAAGACTAGTTCTGTGGATTGTAGTAAAGTAGTTATTTGTCCTAGTTATATTTATATTGATTTATATAAAGAGACATCTAGATATATTGTTGGAGCTCAAAATGTTTCTGAAAAAGGAAATGGTGCTACTACTGGTGAAATTAGTGCTAGTCAATTAGCTAGTCTTGGTGTTGATTATTCAATAGTTGGACATTCTGAAAGACGTGATGAACAAAAAGAAATTAGTGAAAATATTTATAATAAAATTGTTAGATTATTGGAAAATGATATAAAACCATTATTTTGTATTGGTGAGCATTTAGAAGAAAAAAAGTCTGGTAGTACAAAGGATGTTATTGGCAAGCAGATATTAGAAGTGTTTGATAGGTTGGATTCTAATATGATTACTAATATTGTTATTGCTTATGAACCAATTTGGGCTATTGGAACTGGTCTTACACCTACTAATGATGAAATAATTGAGACTGTTCAATATATTAAAGATCTAATTAAAGATAAGTATGAAATTGAAATAATGGTATTGTATGGTGGAAGTGTTAGTAGAAAAAATATTGATTTACTTAATGAAATATCTATAATAGATGGATATTTAATTGGTGGTGCTAGTATAAAACCAGACGAATTTTTATATATAATTAGTACAAATGAATAGTGTTTTTTGCTTAAAAATAGTATAAGGAGAATATATGAGAGACAAAAAAGGATTTACATTAATAGAATTATTAGCTGTAATTATTATTTTGGGAGTATTAATGTTAATAGCAATTCCAAGTGTTACAGAGTATATTTCTAGTTCTAGAAAAAGTGGATATATAAATACTGCAAGAGAAATTATTTCTGGAGCAGTTGCTTTGGTTAATGAAGGTGAACTTGAAATTTTTGATGTTGATACAACTTATTATATTAACAGTAAATGTATAAATACAGAAAATAGTCAAAGAACTCCATATGGTGAATTTGATAAAGCTTATGTTGTAGTTACTTATAATGGATTTGGGTATAATTATTATTGGGCAAGTGTCGATGTTACTGGGCATGGTGTAAAAAATATTACACCTGAAAATGAATTGGACGAAAGTTTAATTGAGTCAGGAATTAAGGCTTCTGATATAAGTGAGAAGAAAAAGTTAGAAGATAATACGAAATATATAATAATTGATGAAAATTGCAATAAAGGGGAATTGCAAGATATAGTTAGTGTGTGTAAATTAAAAAAAGATAGAAAAATAACAATTGAATTAGCTGATTCTAATGTGCAGCTAAATAAAAAATCTGATTTGATAGCAAAATTTTATGGTTATGAAGATTGTGAATATACTGTTGAGTGGCAATACTCAATTGATGATAAAAATTTTATTACTATTGATCCAACAATACATCCCGATTTTTCAATTTCTGATGATGGAAAAGTATTAACTGTGTTTGTAACTTCAGAAAATTATTTATATTATTTTCGAGTGTTAGCTCGTATTGATTCTGATGTAGAATATATTGATTAATTCTTTAAATGGAATAATTATTATGATAGTGAGGGTATTTATGAAAAAATTTAAAATAATATTGTTGCTAGTTTTAGTTTTTGCTTTGTTATTTACTGGTTGTGATAAAGAAGAAAATAATGCAATAGAAAATAATGAAATTGAAAATGAAAATGTTATTACAAGTTCTGATTCATTTCAGCTTGATGAAATAGTAATAGATTCAGAATAATATATTTTACTTTATTCAAATTTAGATATTATCCTATTTTTTTATATTTTTCGACAAAACTTTACATAACTAGCTAATATTTGCTATATGAAATTTTTGTTGATTCTTGTATAATTATACTTGCGTGCAGTTATAGAAAGGATAAAATATGAATAACATTAAAGTGCTTATGATTGATGACAATATTGAGCTTGTCAAGATGGTAAAGGAGTATTTTAGTGATCACGCAAATATCAATATAATTTTGGAAGCTTATGATGGGCAAGAAGGCATTAAATTGATAAAAGAAAATCAAAGTGATTACGATGTAGTAATTTTGGATTTAATTATGCCAAAGAAAGATGGTATTGATGTTTTAGAGGAAATGAAAAAAGCTAACATTAATAAGAAAGTAATTGTGTTGACTTCATATAATTCTGAAGAGATGATTAGAAAAACTTCAGAATTAGGAATAAATTATTTTATTTTAAAACCTTTTGAACTTTCAGATTTAGAAAAAAGAATAATTAATTGTTGCAATGATATTGCAAGTAATAAAAAGAATATTGATGTACATTATAATAATTTACAAATATCTATTACTAAAATATTACATGAATTAGGTGTACCATCACACATTAAAGGTTATCAATATATAAGGGAAGGAATATCTATTATATATGAAAGGCCTGAAGTTATTGGTGGAATTACTAAAGAATTATATCCTGATATTGCTAAAAGATTTTCTACTACAGTATCACGGGTTGAAAGAGCAATTAGACATGCAATAGAGGTTAGTTGGAATAGGGGTAATTGGGATCTTATGGAAGATATATTTGGTCATAGTGTTGATATTGATAAAGCTAAACCAACTAATTCAGAATTTATTGTTACTGTTGCAGATAAATTAAGATTAGAATTTCATAAAAGTTATGTTTGATTTTAATTATATTGCAATATAAATTTAAGTAGCTAAATAATATTAGTTACTTTTTTTATAATTATATTATAGGCTATTTATATATTTGCTTTTTTGTAAACTTGACTTATATTGTTATCAGTTATATAATTTATGATATATAAAATGAAATGTGAGGTCACTTTATGGAGCGTAAAATATTTCAATTTTTACTTCACTGGAAAAATGAAGAATTTAGAAAACCATTAGTTATATATGGAAGTAAGCAAGTTGGAAAAACTTATTCAGCATTAAAGTTTGGTGAAACTAATTATAAAAATACAATTTATATTGATGTTTCTAATAATACTAAATTTATATTGGCTCTAAAAAAAGAAAAAACTATAGATGCTATGATTTCTTTGATTGAAAATTATACTTGCAATGAAGTTTTAAAAAATGATACCTTAATTATATTAGATAATGTTAATGATATTGATATTGTTAACTCTATTAAAACCTTTGGAAAATTTAAAAATGATTATCATATTATTATCATAACTTCTTTAAAAGAAAATTTATCTAAGTTTAAAGGAGTAGAGTTGCAATTTAAAGCAATGATGCCGATGGATTTTGAAGAATATTTAATTGCTATTGGAAAGAATGAGTTACTTGATTTTATAAAATTATCTTTTAAAAATAATACTAAGATGCCTTTTCATTCTTTGGCAATGGAATATTTTGATAATTTTATTGTTACTGGTGGTATGCCAGAAGCTGTATATTTATCTTTGAATGATAAAAATACACTACTTTTAAATTCTATATTTGATAAAATACTTGATTCATATAAAAAAGAAATGGCTCTTCAAGATAATTTAATTGATATTACTAGAAGTTATGAAGTATACGATAGTATTCATCTTCAACTTGAAAAGTCTAATAAAAAATTTCAATATGGTCTTATAAAAGATGGAGGAAGGTCTAAGGAATATGAAAAAGCACTTAATTTTCTTCATAATAATGGATTTATTTATAAATGTTATAAATTATTAGATATTAAGTCCCCTTTAATTTCTTATAAGGATAAAGATAATTTTAAGGTTTATCTTAATGATTGTGGTCTTTTATATAAAAAAATGCATTTGAATAGAAATATTTTTGATTCTAATTTTGATTTAAAATGGGTTTTATATGAAAATAGTGTTGCCATTGCTTTAATCAATAGCGGATATACTTTGCAATATTATCAATCTGAAGGTAAGGCATTTATTGATTTTGTTATTCAGACGAGAGTGGGTAATATTGTGCCGATAGAGTTAGTTCCTCATGTTAAAAATAAGTCTAAGGCTTTGCCCCTTTTTGTTGAAAAGTATGGTGTTAAGGAGGCAATAAGGATTACTCAAGATAATTTTTGTGTTAGAAAAGGTATTCATTATATTCCGTTTTATGCTACTTTTTGTTTAAGTGAAATAATATAGGAGGATTTATGAAAAAATTAGTTTTATGTATTTTAGATGGTTGTGGAATTAGAGAAAATAAAGATGGAAATGCTTTTGCAAATGCTAAAAAGCCTAATTTTGATATGTTAATTAATAAATATCCCCATTCAATTTTGCAAGCAAGTGGGCCTTTTGTTGGACTTCCAGAGGGACAAATGGGTACTAGTGAAGTTGGGCATATGAATATTGGTAGTGGGAGAGTTGCTTTGCAACCTTTACAAGCAATTACTGAAGCAATTGAAAGCGGTGATATTAATAATAATGAAGAAATCCTTTCAGTATTTGAACATGTTAAGAAAAATAATTCTAATTTGCATTTAGTTGGTTTATTATCTGATGGTGGTGTACATTCACATATTAACCATTTACTGGCAATTTTAGAAATGTGCAAAAAAAATGATGTTTTAAATGTTTATTTAGATTTATTTACTGATGGTAGGGATACTTATGAAAAAAGTGCATTAGAGTATTTCGATATTTTAAATAATAAAATTAATGAATTAGGAATTGGAAAAATTTCTACGATTTCAGGTAGATATTATGGTATGGATCGTGATGATAATTTTGATAGATTAAAGCTTTCTTATGATGCAATTTGTTATGGAAATGGTCCACAATATAAAGATTATAAATCTTTAATTGATGATAATTATTCTAAAGGTATATACGATGAATTTATTGTGCCTGGTATTATTAATAAATGTCCAATTAAGAATAACGATGGAATAATTACTTTTAATTTTAGAAAAGATCGTTTAAGAGAATTGTTTACTTGTTTAACTAATGCTTCTATTTATAATGACAAAGCTAAAGAAAAAGGCTTAATTTTATGTAATTATAATAATTTGAAAGTACTTACTATGTTTCCTGTTGTTGAATCGGTTAAAGCTCCTCATGCTTTTAATGATTTGAATATGAAAAATATACTTGTTGATTATTTACATGATAATCATGTTAGTCAATTAAGAATTGCTGAAACTGAAAAATTTGCACATGTTACATTTTTCTTTGATGGGGGAAAAGAAGTAGAATATAGCAATATGAAAAAAATATTGATACCCTCTCCTAAAGTAGCAACATATGATTTAAAGCCTGAAATGAGTGCTTATGAAGTAACTGAAAAGTTTTTATCAGAGTTTGTTAATTTTGATGTTACAATAATGAATCTAGCTAATGGTGACATGGTTGGTCATACTGGTAATTATGAAGCTGCTATTAAAGCAGTAGAAGCTATCGATAATTGTCTTGGCAAAATATATAAGAAAGTAGTATTAGAAAATGATGGTATTTTAATGGTAATTGCTGATCATGGTAATTGTGATATGATGTGGGATCAAAATCATAATCCAGTTACTAGTCATACTACTAATCCAGTTCCTTGCATAGTTACTAAGGAAGATATTAAAATTAAGAATGGAAAATTAGCAGACGTTGCACCTACAATTTTATATTTACTTGGCTTAGAAATACCTAAAGAAATGACTGGAAATTCTTTGATTTATTAATGCGTTAATTGTGTAATATAAATATATGTTTTATAATTTAAATGGTGATGTAATGGAGCGTATTATATTTCACATTGATGTAAATAATGCTTTTTTGTCTTGGTCAGCTGTAAAATTGTTAAACGAAGGATACACTGTTGATATAAGAAATATTCCTTCTATTATTGGTGGTGATGAATCTAGTAGACATGGAATTGTATTAGCTAAGTCGCCTGTTGCTAAAAAATATGGCATTAAAACTGCTGAAACGATATATTCTGCTAGAAAAAAATGCCAAAATTTGAAAGTTTTTTCTCCTAATATGAATTATTATAAAGAAATGTCAAAAAAGATGATTGATTATATTAGTAATTATTCTCCAGATTTAGAACAATTTTCTATTGATGAATGTTTTCTTGATTTAACTGGAACTAGTTATTTATATGATGATATATTGGCTTTGGCTTATAAAATTAAAGATGAGATTAATGAAAAATTTGGATTTACAGTTAATATAGGAATTGGAAATAACAAACTATGTGCTAAAATGGCAAGTGATTTTGAAAAACCAAATAGGGTTCATACATTATTTGAAAATGAAATTGAAAGTAAGATGTGGCCACTTCCAATAGAAAATTTATTTATGGTTGGTAAAAAAACTGCGGATAAATTAAAAAAAATGGGGTTTTATACAATAGGTGATGTTGCAAGATCTGATTGTAATAAGTTAATTAAAGAATTTAAAACTTTCGGAAGTACAATTTACGAATTAGCTAATGGCATTGATAATTCTTTGGTCGATTCTACCGTTACTCAAAGTAAAAGTATAAGTGTTTCTTTGACTTTAGTTAAGGATACGGATGATATTAATTTGTTAAAAAAAATTTTATTATCACAAGTTGATGATGTTGGAAGAACTTTAAGAAAGAAAAAATTATACGCAACAGTAGTTGCCGTGACATTTAAAACTTCTGAGTTTGTTAGTTTTTCGAAACAGTGTAGTACTGTTTTTCCTATTAACTCTAATAATGCTATTTATGATAAAGTTATTAGTTTGTTGTATAAATCTTGGAATTTTGAAAAAATTAGAAATATTGGCGTACGAATATCAGGCTTTACTGATAAACGAGTAACTCAAACTTCTTTATTTGAAGATAGTAATAAAAATTATGCTGATGAAAAAATACAGGCTGTTTTAGACAATATTAAAGATAAATATGGGAGTAATATAATCAATCTAGCATCGTTAATAGATAAAAAATAAAAAAATATAAGGTGGAGAATTACGTATATGTTTGTTAGTTTAATTTTATTGTTAATTTTAATTATTATAAATGGTATTTTTTCTGCTAGTGAATTAGCTTTTTTATCTATCGATAAATTTAAATTAAATAGAGATGTTAAAACTGGTAATAAGCATGCTATAAAAGTGAAAAAAATGCTTGATAATCCTGATCAGTTTTTATCTACTATTCAAATTGCTATTACATTAGCTGGTTTTTTGGCAAGTGCTTTTGCTGCTGATACTTTTGCTGATTATTTGCTTCCTTTCTTTTCTTATCTTGCAATTTCTAAAGAAATATTAAGAATACTTTTAGTTATAATAATAACTATTATTTTATCGTATTTTACTTTAGTGTTTGGTGAATTAGTCCCTAAACGAATTGCAATTAATTATCCACACGAGATTTCATATTTTTTTGTTGATTTCATTGAATTTGTTATGCTTTTTTTCTACCCATTTGTAAGAATTTTAACTTTTTCTACAGAAACTGTTTGCAAATTTTTAAAAATTAAACCAAATGATAATAAATATAATGAAGATGATATTAAAAAAATGATTCTTTTAGGATATGATCAAGGGCTTTTAGAAGAAAAAGAAAAAGAATATATTCTAAATGTTTTTAATTTTAATGATATTGAAGTATCCAATATTATTACAGATAAAAGGAAAGTAGCATCTATCTGTTTAGAAGATTCTTTTTTTAATATTATTTCTATAATTAAAAAGTCTAAATATACTAGATATCCAGTTTTTTCTAAAAAAGAAAAGAGGTTTATTGGAATTTTAAACGTTAAAGATTTAATTTTACATTATAGAAAGAACAATATAAATTTTGATATTAAAAATATTATAAGACCGGTTAGTTCTTTTAAAGCTAGTGATAAAATAGATGATGTTTTTAGAATTATGCAAGAAAATAGAGAAAATATTTCATTAGTATATGATAAAGATAAATTTATTGGAATAATAACTATAGAAGATGCTATTGAAGAAATTGTTGGAAATATATATGATGAATACGATAAGTAGGTGATTTTGTGATATTAACTAAAGATAATATAAATTCTTTTTTAAATAAATACATAGTTTTTGTTAATAAAATATCAGATTATTATAATTATGATAATAATATTAAGCATCTTTTATATCTTATTGTTCCTGGATTCGTTGCAAAATATGGTGCTGCTAATGAAAAATTTATTTTAAATTGTTTTGAAAAAACAAAAATTTATATAAGTGAAGCAGAAAATAATATCATAACTGCAACTTTTAATCGCATTTTGAAAAAAGATGGAAGTAGTTACTGTACAGAAAAATATATTATTTTAAATCAATATAAGAAAGCTAGTTTTACTAATCTGTTTGATAATATAATTCATGAGTTTAATCATGCTGTTAATTCTATAAATAATGAAGTAAGTTTTGATGATATGCATATTAAGATTAGAACAGGACTTTGTTATTTGATTTATGATAAGAAGAATATGAAGTACCTTTACAAATCTGATGAATCTTTTTTGGAAGAAGTAATTAATACTAAACAAACAGAAGAAATAATAAATATAATAAATTCTTTTGGAAATTATAATATTGAAAATGTAGAGTTTAATAATGCTTTGCATGTTTTGAGAAATGAAATTAAAGGAGAAAATTATATTTCTAGTGCTTATGCTTTTCAATCTTTCATCTGTGACATATTAATGAAAAATAAAACATTTTATCCTACTATTTCTAATTTGCGATTTAAAGGTTTTATTGATGATATTCCAGCTATGTTTGATAATGTGATTGGTAAAAATGGTAGTTATGTATATTTAAATGATTTATTGAAAAAAATTTATAATTTACAAATTAAATATTCAAAATCTTTATTTTTTAAGAATATGATATTGAATAAAATTAATATATATGCCAAAGAATTATTAAAAATTATTAAAGAATATGATAATAAGTGTATTTATAAATAATTGTCATATTTTGTATAAATGCTTTTTGCTATGACATTACTATTTTTTCTTTTATATTCTTTTTCTAAGAAATCATAGTAAGTTCCTGGGGTTATTACACCATTTATTTTTAATAAGTCACTTCCAGTTACACCTAATATATTATCTATTAATTTTACGCAATTAGTGAATAATAAAAAATATATTTTATAATTGCTTTGCTTAAACTTATAAAATTTTGCTTTTGTTTTTTTTTGTAGTAATGTAGCATAGCAGTTTTCTTTGTTTTCTGCTGGATTCCATTCATATGTGTCATTTTCAATTTTTTTAATTTCTTTTTTTATTTTTAATTTTTCTTTATTAGTTAATGTAATTCCAAATGCAAATATTGTTTTGTCTGAGTTATTTGTACAAAAATTTATATATTTTTCTTTTCCTTTTATTTCAAAAAGAGTACCATCTCCTATTAATTCAAAAAACTTTTTAGTTGATTCATCATAGCATCCATAAGAATAAACTGTATTTTCAAAATATAAGTCTGCATGTCCAAATTTTCCTATGTTAGTATCTTTTACATGAATGAAAATTTCTAAATCAATTTTACCACTTACGTTATTGTTAATATAATTAGAAATTTTTTGGTTGCTTTTTAACATTTTATTTATTTTTAATAGTACCTTATAAGGTATTAATGCAGATATAATTGTTGGCAGTGTTATTCTAATACCTCTTTTTTCTTTATACAGGAATTTATTAGGATAACATTCTTTTATAAAGTCTTTAAAGTATGTTATTGAAAAAAGTATTAAATATATTCCTAAAATATTAGCTAAATTGTTAATGTTTTTACTTGGACTTTTTATCATGATAAAACTAAAAATAAAATCTACTAGACTTCCTATTAATATACTATAGTAGTTTTTGTTTTCTTTTTCTTTAAATATTATATAGGTTATTAATTTTATCAATCCATTTATTAACATGTATATTCCGAATGTAATTGGAAATATAGTTAAAAACTTTTTCTTATTATTATAAAAGAATATTCCAATTATCAAAGTTGATAATGATATTGAAATATCTTTAATCTTTTTTGCTTTTATTATGTTTAAAATAAGTGTCACAGAACCTAGTATTGTTATTGATAATGAAGTTATCATATGAAATATATTTAAGTATTTTGTTTTAAAAATTATTATAGTAAGTCCAGTAATAAGAAATAGTATTGAATTTGTAAGATAAGAAAATTTTGTTATTGATTTTTTTCTCATAATATCACCATATATAATTATATTCTAACATATTTTTAAATGTTATGATATAATTTAAGTATACGAGTTATATATAACTTTAGTTTTTAGTTAGGAGTAGATAGTATGAATAAAATTTTTGCGAGGTTTTTAGATAATTGTAAGAATATTGAAAGTTATTATGAAAATCTTGTTGTGCTTACTAAAAATCATAATTATGTTGGTTCTACTAATGAATGGATTATAGATAATTATTATTTAGTAGTTGAAACTAAGAATTTTATTAAAAAAGTTTTTAGAGAAAAAAAGAATATAAAATTAATTTTGGAAATTAATGAGGAAATGTATTTTATTTTGTTAAATACTTTTAAAAAGTTTAATTTTAATTTAGATAAAACCGTTTTATTAAAAGAATTGAATAATTATCAGAATAAAAATAGTTGTTATTTTTCATATGTCACAATAGATATTATACCTGTTTTGATATCGATGATTTTAATAGATGAATTAAATAAATTGTGTATAAAAAGGAAAGATAAACAAGTTGATATATTAGAAGTTGAAGAGTTAATGAAAAAGATTGATTTAGCTCGTGAAAATAATGAAAAGATTAATCTTGAAGATTATATTTCTATTGATGAATATTTGATTAATCATCCTGTATATTTATATCATTTGAATGCTAATTTGAAAGAATTAGGAGAACAATCTAGTGAAATTTTCGAAAAATTAAATAGTTATTTGAATGATAATAATATAGATTTGAAAGAAATTATAAATACTGAACATTTATCAAGTATTGAAGATAATATTTTAGTTTCAAATATTTTTAATAATTTACGAGTTTTATCTAAATTAGAAGTAAATGAGCTATGCGATAAAATTAGTAAGACAGAACAACTTTTATTAACAGATTCTGTTTATAAAAATTTAACTCAAGAAAGTAAATCTCTTTATCGAAGACAAATTGTTATTAATACTAAAAAGAGTGATGAGTATAAATATGTTAGTAATTTGATTTTAAAATCTAATAAAGAAAATAGACATGTTGGTGATTATATTTTTAAGAAAAAAAATTATAGCAAAAGGTTTATTTTATATATATTTATAATTTTGATGTTTACTATTGCTATATCTTGGATAATTGCTCCTTATTTAATTAATAGTTTTGTAGTTGGTTTTATTTTACTTTTAATTCCAATAAGTGAAGTAGTTATTCAAATTACAAATAAAATATTTATGTATTTCAATAGACCTAGAGTTTTACCAAAGTTAGATTTTTCAAAAGGTATTCCTAAAGAATATTCAACAATGGTTGTTATTCCTACAATTATTAAAGATACTAAAAAAATAGATAATATGTATAGATGTTTAGAAAAATATTATTTGTCTAATAAAACTGCAAATTTATATTTTACTCTTCTTGGTGATTGTATGGAGTATAATTCTGCTGATTATGATTTAGATCCAGTTATTGCTTCTTACGGTATTAAAAAAGCTGAAGAATTAAATAAAAAATATGGCAAAGAATTGTTTTTTTATATGTATCGTAGAAGAGCTTTTAATCCTTCAGAAGGAAAATATCTTGGTTATGAGAGAAAACGTGGAGGATTATTGCATTTTAATAAATTACTTTTAGGCAAGCTTTCTTATGAAGAAAGAGAAAAATACGTATATGTCGAAACAGTTTCTAATTTGAAAGCTAAGATTAAATATGTTATTACACTTGATGGAGATACAGAACTTGTTTTAAATTCTGCACAGAAATTAGTTGGACTTATGGCTCATCCTTCTAATAAACCTGTTTATAATAGTTCTAAAACGAAGGTTATAAGTGGTTATGGTATTGTTCAACCTAGAGTTAGTGTGGATATTGAGGCTACTAATAAATCTACTTATTCACAACTTATGGCAGGTATAGGTGGATTTGACATTTATTCTTCAATTGTTCCCAATTTTTATCAAGATGTTTTTGGTGAAGGTAGTTTTGTTGGAAAAGGAATTTATGATGTTGAAACTTTCGATACAATAATTGGTGATAAATTACCTGAAAATTTAATTTTGAGTCATGATTTGTTAGAAGGAAATTATTTAAGATGTGGATATGCTTCTGATATTGAGTTAATTGATGATTTTCCTAGTGCTTTTTTAGTAGATGCATCACGTCAACATCGTTGGACTAGAGGAGATGTACAAATAATTGGATGGCTTAAATCAAAAGTTAAAAGTAAAAGAAATGTTAAAGTAAAAAATCCTTTGAATGGGATTGAAAAATTTAAAATATTTGATAATATAAGACGTATTTTTATTAATCCTTCACTATTACTTTTAATGTTTTTATCTTTTGTTATAGGTAATCCTATTTATACTACCATTACTGTTTTATTAATAATATCACTTCCAATTTTCTTTTATTTAAATGAAATATTTAACATTCAAAAAAGGACTATTGCAGCTTTTAAACATTATGATTCTTTAGTATTTGGTACGACTGCTTTAATATCACGACTTTATATTAATTTTATTACCATTCCTTATGTTGCTTATATGCATTTAAATGCTATGCTTAAATCATTATATAGAATGTTAATTAGTCATAAAAATTTACTTAATTGGATGACGGCTGAAGATGCAGCAAAAACAATAAATAGTAATTTATCTACTTATTTATTAGCATTTAAGGCTAATTATATTTCTGTTTTAATTTTTATTGCTTTAATATTTTTTAATCCTAGTTATTTATATATTGGATTAATTGTTATTTTCTCTTTTTTAATAGCTCCTTTTATATTATGGTTAGTAAGTAAGAAAAATTTAAAAGAAAAAGATGAATTAAATGATAAAGAAGATGAAGAATTAACGGATATTGCGTATAGAACTTGGTTATATTTTAGCAATTTGTTAACAAGTTCTAATAATTATTTAATTCCAGATAATTATCAGATTAATCGTGAAATAAAAGAAGATTATAAGACTTCTCCGACTGATATTGGAATGTCAATTGTTGCTATAGTATCAGCTTGTAAATTGGATTTTATAAAAAGTGATGCTGCGATTAAGTTAATTGATAATGTTATTACTTCTATTGAAAAATTGGAAAAATGGAATGGTTTTATATATAATTGGTATGATATTAAGACAATGCAAAAAATATATCCATATGATGTATCTTCTGTTGATAACGGTAATTTGGCAGCGTGTTTGTTAGTTGCTAAAGAATTTGTTAATGACATTGGAAATAATGAATTAAGTAGTCGTATTGAAAAATTATTTGATAATATGGATTTTTCAAGATTATATACTAATAAAGATGTATTTAGTGTTGCTTATAATGCTACAGAAGAAAAATTATCAATATATAATTATAATAAATTCGCTAGTGAAAGTAGAATTTTAGGATTTGTAGCTATTGCAAAAGGTGATGTTCCATCTAAGCATTGGCTTTGCCTTGATAAATCTTTGACAAGATTTAAAAAATATAAAGGTCTTACTTCTTGGTCTGGAACTTCTTTTGAATATTTTATGCCAGCAATTTTTATGAAAAGTTATCCAAATACTTTATTGGATGAAAGTTATTTCTTTGCTTTGTATTGTCAAAAAGAATATATGAAAGAAGTAGATTCAAGTATGCCTTGGGGAATATCTGAGTCTGCTTATGGTGAATTAGATGATGGTTTAAATTATAAATATAAGGCTTTTTCTACACCATATTTGAAAGTTCAAGAAGATAAAGAGCAAGAAATAGTTATTTCTCCATATGCTTCTATTTTAGCAATAACTACTAATCCTAGAGCGGTATATGATAACATTATTAGATTAAAAGAGATTGGACTTTATGGTGATTTTGGCTTTTTTGAATCATATGATTACGATGATAAAGAGATTGTTCTTTCATATTTTGCACATCATCAAGGTATGATTTTAGCAAGCTTAGCTAATTATTTAAAGAAAGATGTAATTAGAAATTATTTCCATAATGATGTTAGAGTTCAATCTATTGAAATATTGCTAAAAGAGAAAGTTCAATTAAATCCTGTAATAGATTTGAAGATTTATGGATATAAAAAGTATAATTACGAAAAAGAAAAAGTTGAAAATGATATTCGTGAGTTTAATTATTTGTCATTGATTCCAGAAGTATCTGTTTTATCTAATAATAATTATTTATTACTTATAAATGATAGAGGTAATGGTTTTAGTAGATATAAAAAGACTCAACTTAATCGTTATAGAAAGATAACTGAGCAAGATTATGGTATGTTTTTATATATTAAAGATACTAGTAGTGGTAAATTCTGGTCTAATACCTATGCTCCTACAAATGTTAAACCAGACAAGTATAACATTGTTTTTGCTAGTGATAGAATTAATTTTATTAGACAAGATGGAGGTATTACTACTAAGACAGAAATAATTGTTACAAAAGAACATAATGCTGAAATAAGAAAAGTAACTTTGAAAAATAATTTAAATCAAGATAAAACTATAGAATTAACTACTTATACAGAACCAATAATTATTGAAAATATTGAAGATGTTACACATCGTACTTTTAAAAATTTATTTATAGGAAGTGAATACGATGAATTACATCAAGCAGTTATTATGTATAGAAAGAATAATAAAAAGAAAACAGTTCAATATTTAGTTAATAGATTGTTAGTAGAAGATAATGATTTTCAAATAAGTTATGAAACTGAAAGAGCTAATTTTATTGGTAGAAATCGAAATACAGATTATCCTTTAGCACTTACAAAAAATGATTTATCAAATACAGTTGGTACGAATATTGACCCTGTTATTAGTTTGAGAACGAAGCTTGTTTTACCTAAAAATTCAGAAAAAATTGTATATTTTATTAATGGTTATAGTAAATCAAAAGAACAAATTTATGATATTTTAGAGTCATACGATACAACAGCTAAAATAAATGTAGCATTTAAATATGCAACTTTAGCTAATAATATTAATACTAAACTGTTGGGAATAAATGGTCCTGATATGAGGCACTATAATGTTATGCTTAATTATTTATATCAGACAAGTAGACATTTTATTAATTCTGAAAGAAAAGATATTTTAACAAAGAATAGTATGAATCAAACTAATTTATGGAAGTATGGAATTACTGGTGATTATCCAATAATATTAGTAGAAATTAATGAAAGTGAATCTTTGAATTTAGCAAAAGAAGTGTTAAGAGCTTATGAATATTATAAAAGTAGGGCAATTTTTGTCGATGTTGTTATAATTAATCGAGAAAAGGATGAGTATAAATCAATTATTAAAAGAGAAATTGAAAAAGAAAAATATCGAATGAATACTCTTTATGATTTTATGGCTACTCCGGGTGAGATATTTGTATTGGATGAAAATGATGTTAATGAGCAGGAGACAATTTTACTTAATATGGTTGCAAGGCTACGTTTTGATAGTAGAAGAAGTACTTCTCTAGAGGAAAGTATTGCTATATTACAAAAAGAAAATACAATGATTAGTTATGAACCAATTAAGTATGAGAAAAGTGTTGATGATGATTTCGATACTAAAAATTTATTATTTTATAATGGTTATGGTGGATTTTCAGAAAATGGTAATGAATATATAATTACAAATCCTGATACTCCTACTCCTTGGTGTAATGTTATTTCGAATGATAAATTTGGAAGTATTGTTACAAATAATGAATGCGGTTTTACTTATGCATACAATAGTCAAATGTTTAAGATTACTTCTTGGACTAATGATATAGTATTAAATGATAAGTCAGAAGGGATTAAAGTTGATGATAAAGTGGTTAATCCGATAAGAGCAATTCATGGATTTGGTTATACAACTTTTATTCATAATACTTCCGATTATAGTTTTGATACTACACATTTTGTTAGTAATAGTGATACGATTAAATTTTATAAAGTAAAGTTTAAAAATAAATGTAAAGCTAATAAAAAATATAAATTAACTTTTTGGATTAATCCTACATTTGGACCTAATGAAGAAAAATCTAGTCGTTATTTATTAACAGATTATTATCAAGAGATGAATTCAGTTCTTATTAGAAATGTTTATAATACAAATTTTTCAGGAGTTACTGCTTTTATTAGTTCAACTTTACCTATTAATAATTATTCTATAGATAAAATAATTTTTAAATCTATTGATGTTGAACTTGATTTTGATCCAAATGAAGTTAAAGAATTTTCTTTTCTTCTTGGAACAGAGATTGGTAATGATAATGTTTTAAATTTAATTAATAAGTATTCTGATAATGAAAAGATTAATAATGAGCTTTTGTTAGTTGAAAAAGATTGGTTAACAAAGTTAGGTAAGATTAAGATTAAAACTCCAGATAAAAGTTTTAATACAATTTTAAATGGTTGGTATTTGTATCAAACTATATCTTCGAGGCTTAATGCTAAAGCAGGATTTTATCAAGTAGGTGGAGCTTTTGGTTATAGGGATCAGTTACAAGATGCAGTTAATATTTCTATTGTTGATGAGAATTTGACCAAGAGACAAATTATAGAAAATGCCAAACATCAGTTTATTCAAGGTGATGTATTACATTGGTGGCATGAAATTATTCAATTAGGGCTTAGAAGTAGATATAAAGATGATTTCTTATGGTTAGTATATGCAGTTAATCAGTATATAAAAATAAGTGGTGATTATAAGTTCCTTGATGAACAAGTTGAGTTTGTTTGTGGACAAATGTTAAGTGATGACGAAGAAGAACGTGGAATAACTTATAGTTATACGACTAATACAGCAACTATATACGAACATTGTTTAATTTCTATTGAAAAATCAATGAATGAAATTGGTGAAAATGGTCTTCCATTAATGGGTGGTGGCGATTGGAACGATGGTATGAATAAAGTAGGAATTAAAGGTTCTGGAACTAGTGTTTGGCTTGGATTTTTCTTGTATTATATAATTAGTGATTTTATTGAGCTTGTTAAAAAGACTAAAAAGTTAGGTACTAAGAAATATATTACTTTTTTAGATAAATTGAAGTATTCTTTAAATAATGTAGCTTGGGATGGTGATTATTATTTAAGAGCATTCTTTGATAATGGTAGTACTTTAGGTTCTCATTTAAATGACGAGTGTAAAATTGATCTAATCTGTCAAAGTTTTTCAATATTGTCTGATGTTATTACAAAGGATAAGATAAATTCTGTTGTTAAATCTGTTGAGGAAAACCTTGTTGATAGTGATTTAAAAATCATTAAATTGCTTACTCCTCCATTTGCAAAATCTATTGATAATCCTGGTTATATTATGGATTATCCAGAAGGTATTAGAGAAAATGGTGGGCAATATACTCATGCTACTATTTGGTATATTATGGCTCTTATTAAATTAGGTGCTAAAGAGTTAGCTTATGATTATTATCAAATGATAAATCCAATTAATAGAACACTTACTAAAAATGATGTAAAACGTTATAAAGTTGAACCATATGTTATAGCAGCAGATATTTATAGTAACAAGCAAAATCCTGGACGTGGTGGATGGACTTGGTATACAGGAAGTAGTGGTTGGTTTTATAATATAGGAATAACGCAAATATTGGGATTGAAAAAAGAAGGAAATACTCTTAAGTTTACACCTTCTGTACCAGATATTTGGGATTATTATGAAATTGAGTATAGATATTTTGATACGCTTTATAAAATAAAGGTTAATTTTACCGATAATAATGATATTGTTTTAGATGGTGATAAGCTAACTAAAGATTTTGTTACTTTAAAGAATGATAAAAGAATTCATGCTGTTGTAGTAAATATTAGGAGGAATTAAATGATTAATTTTGATTTTCATAAATATATAAAAAAATATATAAAAAAGGAAGATAAAATTATTTATTTAGATAAAGCTAAAAGTATAAAAGAAAGATTTGTTAGTGGTGATTTATCTTATTGGAATAAGTTAGATACTTTTATATCTAAAAAAGAGCTTATTAAACTTATTAATTTAACTGATTTTATTAAAGAAAATTGTGATGTATTCTTAGTTATAGGTATTGGTGGATCATATATGGGGAGTAAGGCTGTTATCGAAGCTTTATCTCCTTTATATCACAGAAAAAAGCCTGAAATAATTTTTTTAGGAACTAATTTAACTGCAGAAGAATATTATGAAACTATTAATTATTTAGAAGATAAAAAGGTTATAGTTAATGTTATTTCTAAATCTGGTACTACGTTAGAGCCTTCTATAGCATTTTCTTTGATAATGGAAATGATGGAAAAGAAATATTCTTTAGATGAATTAAAAAATAGAATAATAATAACTACTGATTCAGAAGATGGTGATTTACGAAAATTAGTTAATGAAAAAGACTTTATATCATTTACGATACCTAAGAATATTGGTGGTAGGTTTTCAGTTTTTACTCCTGTAGGGCTTTTACCTATTTCGGTAGCAGGGTTTAATGTTGCGAAAATTTTAGATGGTGCTCGTGAATCTTTTGATAAAGTTGATAGAGCTATAGAATATGCTATTATTAGAGACATTTTGTATCATAAACATAAATATATAGAGTCTTTTACTGTATATAATAATAAGTTATATTATTTTACTGAGTGGTTAAAGCAATTATTTGCAGAGACGCAAGGGAAAGATTCTAAGGGAATACTTCCTATTTCCTGCGTAAATACTAGAGATTTACATTCTTTGGGGCAATTTTTTCAGGATGGAAGTGATATTATATTTGAAACGGTTATAGGAATTGATAAAGACTTTAAAATAGCTTTAGAACAATATGATATTGAGCTTAATAATTTGAATCGAATAGCTTTAGATAAAGTTGCACTTGCTCATAGTAATGGGCATACACCAAGCAATATAATTACTATTGATGAAAAAAATGAACATACAATAGGTGAACTTATTTATTTCTTTATTTTGTCTTCTATTATAGGAGCAATTCTTTTAGATGTTAATCCTTTTAATCAACCTGGAGTTCAGGATTATAAAGATTTAATAAATAATGAGTTAAAGTAGTGGAGGTTTATATGTTGATTGTTGTTATTATTGTTGTTATCTTTCTTTTGTCAATTACTATTGTTCAAGTCAATGAATATGAAAGAGGAGTTAAATTTCATCGTGGAAAGTTTCATAAAATAATGAATCCTGGGTGGAATTTTGTAATTCCAATATTTCAATCTTATAAAAAAGTAGATATTCGTACTAAGGCTGTAGATGTTCCATCGCAAGATGCTATTACAAAGGATAATGTTTCTGTTAAAATAAATGCTGTTTTATATTATAAGATTTTTGATGCTTCGAAAGCAATTTTAGCTGTTGAAAATTATTCTTATGCAATAGAGCAATTATCACAAACTACAATGCGTAATGCTGTTGGTGCTGTTACTTTAGATGAGCTTCTAGGTGAAAGAGAAAAAATATCTGAGAAAATTTGTAAGATTATCGATGAGCTTACTGATCCTTGGGGAATAAAGGTAGAAAATGTTGAATTAAAAGATATTTCACTTCCTGAGGAAATGCAACGTGTTATTGCTAGAATTGCTGAGGCTGAAAGAGAAAAACAAGCAGTTATTACAAAGGCACAGGGAGAAGTTGAAGCATCACGAAATTTAGCAGAAGCTGCAAGCAATATGAGTAAAGTTCCTGGAGCAATTCATTTAAGAACTTTGTCTACTATTAATGATATTTCTGGAGATGCTTCTAATACAATAGTATTTACCCTTCCTATTGAAGTTTTAAGGGCAGTTGATGGATTTTCGGATAATGTTCAAAAAGAAAATAAGAAAAAATAATTAATAATGGAGGTACTATGAAGGTTTTATTTGTTTCTGATATCCATGGATCTTTCTATTATGCAAAAATTTTAAAGGATATTTTTAGACGAGAAGAAGCCGATAAAATAGTTGTATTAGGTGATTTATATTATCATGGACCACGTAATGATTTATCTCTTGAATATAATCCAATGAAAGTATCTGAAGTTTTAAATTCTCTAAAACAATATCTTTTTGTTGTTCGTGGTAATTGTGATTCTGAAGTTGATGAACAAATATCAGAATTTATATTTAATGAAAGTTTACTATTAGAACTTTGTAATAAAAAAATATATTGTACACATGGTCATAAATATAATATTTATAATATTCCTAATTGTAAGTTTGATATTATGGCATATGGACATTTTCATACAGGCTTTATAAAAAAAATAAATAATCATATTTTTATTAATCCGGGATCGTTATCATTACCAAAAAATGGTTCTGTTAATAGTTATATTCTTATGGATGAAAACGGTATAGAATTAAAAGATATTGAAGGTAATATTATAGATAATTTATTTTTTTAATAATTTTTCACAATATTGTGGAAAAAGTCTTTAAAAAATAATAACTTATGTTATATAATAATGTAAATTATGTGAGGTTATTATGGTTAAGAGAAAAAAAACTGGTACTTTGATTGTATTATCTGGTCCTTCTGGTGCCGGTAAAGGAACAATATGTAATGAGTTATTAAAACAAGTTGATACTTTAAGTTTGTCTATTTCTATGACAACTAGAAGTCCACGTGGTAATGAAGCAGATGGAAAAGATTACTATTTTGTTACTAAAGAACAATTTGAAGAAGATATAAAAAAAGGTAATTTTTTGGAATATGCTAAGGTTCATGGTGATAATTATTATGGAACTCCAAAAAAGAAAGTTGAAGAAAGTCTTGCTAGTGGTAAAGATATAATTTTGGAAATAGATATTCAAGGTGCACTTGAAGTTAAAGAAAAGATGGAAGAAGGTATTTTTATTTTTATAATGCCTCCTAGTATGCGAGAATTGAAAGATAGGTTAGTGAAAAGAAATACAGAGTCAAAAGATAAAATTATAGAGCGTTTTAAAAATGCTTATAAAGAAATAAACGAAGTTACAAAATATAATTATATAGTTATTAATGATGAAGTTCAAAATGCTGTTGATAAAGTTAAAGCTATTATATTGGCAGAAAAATGTAGAGTCGATAGAATAGAAGATTTTGAACTTAATAATGAAGAAGAATTATTGCATGAATTATTAACTTTATAGTTAATAATTCTTATGCTGAAATAGCTCAGTTGGTAGAGCAATCGTCTCGTAAGCGATAGGTCGCAGGTTCAAATCCTGTTTTCAGCACCAGATTGATAATTATTGAAACTTTTTATATATTAACTAGAAGTACTTTCTAGTTTTTTTATTTTAATGATAGTTAGTGATTTTATAAGAATATAACATATTTAATTTTTTGTATTAGTGTTGTTAGTTATTTCATATGTTAATAATATATGAGATGATGTTTATATATGCTAACTGTTGCTAGTGTTGTATTTTTTACAACGTTAGTTTTTGGTACTATATGTAAGGGGTTAAATATTTGTACTAAGAATAACATTCCATTACAAAATTTAATAATTGGTATTTTATCTGGAATATTATGTTATTTTATTGGTGTTGTCCCTAATATTTTTGAAGCTATTATTTTGTGCGTTATTTCTTCGTTTTCAGCAGGTGGTATTTATGATTTCTCAAGAGCAATAAAAAAAAGAAAATGATATTAATAATAAGTTTTTAATTAAACGTGAGATGTTATTGGAATTAAACTTATGTATTTATTAAGATGGATTAATTTGTTATAATTAAATTATTATATGTTAATTTAATTATGATAAATTTAATTTTTTTAATATTATTATTTAATTATTTTTATATTATGGGGGAAATAATGAGTAAAATTTCAGTAATTGTGCCTGCATATAATAGTGGTAAAAAAATATTGCGTTGTGTAAATAGTATAGTTGGACAAACTTTTAAAGATTTGGAAATAATTTTGATTGATGATTGTTCAACAGATGATACTTTGGATAAAATGTATAGTTGTTTAGATAAAGATTCTAGAATTGTAGTTTTAGAAAATGATACAAATGTGGGGGCTTGGTATTCAAGAAATAAAGGTATTGATGTAGCAACTGGTGAGTATGTTACATTTGTTGATAGCGATGATTTTTTAAAGTTGGATACTTATGATAGCGTTAATTGTGCTATTAATGAATTTAATAGTCCAAATATTGTTAGATATTGTCAGGATTCTTATTTGGATTTTGATAAATATCGTATTAATATTTCTTTTTTTTCGAATAATTTATTTAATGATAGAAGAGGGGTTTTAAATCCTAAAAATAGTCAAAAATATGTTGCTTTAGAAACTCCAGGAGTTTGTAATAAAGTTTTTAGACGTGATCTAATTGCTGATACAAGATTTCCAAATATTAAATGGGAAGATTATCCTTTTTGTACTTTTTTATTAGGAAAAGCAGATTCTGTTGCTTTTGCTAATTCAGGAAAATATTTTTATTGTCATTCTTCTAAGTTTGATAATACTACTCTAAAAGATACAAAGAATGCTTCGACTAGTTTATTAGATATCTATGACTGCTGTGATTTGGTTGAAGAACAATATAAAATTGCTAATATATTTGAAAATTATGAGACTGCTATAAGAGGTAACCAAAAAATTCATTCTTTGCAAAGAGTTAGGGATATTATGTTTTCAAGTAAATACTCGATAGAAGAAAAACAAGAAATAATTAATTTAATTTTGAGACTTACAGAGGTTAAGTATGGAGATGTTTTTTCAGATCCATTTTACCAAATATTAAAGAAGGAAAAATTGTTTTATCGATTCAGAATGGATATAGTAGAAAATTTAATTTATGATTCTAGATTTCAATCATATTCTTCTGAAAATGATTTAAAAGTAAGACTACGTAAAAAGTTAAAATAGTTTATTTAAAATTTTTAGTTGCTTGTAAAATTTTTATTTTGATGTTATTATTATAAATATAATAGTAGGTGATAAATATATGAATTTTGTTATTTCATTTTTTAGAGATACGATTTCTGGATTTTGGTATTTTATATATATAATATTATGTATATTTTTTATATTTGTGTTGCTTGGAATTGTTGGCGATAGAAAAAGGGCAGTAATAGCTAAAAAATTAAAAGAGAAAAAAGCTCAAGATATTGCATCAGGAAAAGAAGCACGTATTGCAGCAATGGAATCTAAGCAAATTTTAGATGTTATGAGTGATGATTCAGCTAGTGTTAATGGTACTTCTAATTTGAATAATTCTAACGTTGAAAGTTCTAAAGAAGATAAAGCTCCTGCTGTTTTGGTTATTGATGAAACTGGTAAAAACACATCTTCTGAAAATAATACATCTAATAATTTAGAAAATATTCAAAATAATGATTTGAATAAATCAAATGATAATATTGCTACTGTTAATGATATAGATAATAAGAGTGATAGCAATGAAAAAAAAGTTTAATTTTTGTTTAGGAGGATATAATGACAATAACTTTGAGTTCTATATTGACAATATTAAATAAAACAATAGATATACTTTTAGTATGGTTAATTTTTTATTATATATTAAAAAGTATGAAGAATAATGTTAAACTTACGCTTATTTTTAAAGGTGTTTTGGTAATCGCTATTATGAAATTAGTAAGTGATGTTTTTGGTTTTGTAACGATTGGATTATTATTAGAATACATAATTATGTGGGGACCATTGGCATTAATTATTGTATTTCAACCAGAAATAAGGGCAGTTTTAGAACAGCTTGGAAGAAGCCAATTGTTAGGAAGACATAAAATTTTAACTGTAGATGAAAGAGAAAGATTGATTTATGAAATAATTCAATCTATGGATTATTTGCGTAAATCTAGAATTGGTGCTTTAATTGTTATCGAGAGAGATGTAAGCTTAAGTGATTATATTGATAAAGCAAAAAAAATATATGGAGATTTAACTAGTGAACTTTTGATTGCTTTGTTTTTCCCTAATAATCCTATGCATGATGGTGGTGTTATAATTCAAGGAAATAGAATTAGTTGCGCTGGTGCTGTATTTCCAACAAGTGATAATGGTAAATTAAATAAACGTTTAGGAACTAGGCATAGAGCAGCACTTGGGATAGCTGAAGAAACAGATTGTATTGCTTTAGTTGTTTCTGAAGAAACGGGAAGACTTTCTGTTGCCGTTAAAGGAGAGCTTTTCTATAATTTATCCTTGGATGATGTTAGAATGATGCTTGTTGATGAATTAAGGCCAAAACAAGAATCAGATTTTGAAGATGAGATAGATGAGGAAGAAATATATGAAGAAAATAAGTAGAATAATATGCAACTTTTTTAAATCAATTTGGCTTTTTTTTGATAAATGGGTAATTATGCCAATAACTAAATTTTTTGTTAGTATATATGAGTTCTTTTGTAGTAGTGGAAATGGGTTAGAAAAGATTTTGGTTAATAGACAGTCTTTAGTTGTTATTTCATTGATATTTGCATTAATTACTTTTTATGTGATTGATCAAAAACATGTGACATTGATTGATAATTCTGCTGAGGTTTTATATAATCAAAAAGTTACTGCCAATTATAACGAAGCTTTATATGTTGTTGAGGGAATTCCTGAAACAGTAGATGTTACTTTGGTTGGTCGTAGATGGGATGTTTATTTAGCAAAGCAATACCCAATTGATGGTGTTACTCTTGATCTTACTGGTTATACTCCTGGTTCTTATTCAGTTAATTTTAAATATGAGCAAGCGGTATCTTCTGTTGAATATAAAATAGATCCTTCTACTGTTAATATAAGAATTTATGATAAAATTTCTGTTACTAATGAGCTTTCTTATGATATTATTCATAGAGATAATCTAGATACTAAATTGGATATAGATAGTGTTATCTTAGATCGTGATAGTGTTATTGTAAAGGGTGCAACTCATCAATTGGAAGAAGTTGCTATGGTTAAAGCTATAATTGATGTTGATAATATTAGTAATGTTAAAGTTGGTAGTACAACTCTTAGTGATGTTCCACTTATACCATATGATAGTGAAGGAAATAAGCTAAATGTTGAAATTGTTCCATCGAAAGTGGATGTTACATTAAAAATAACTTCGCCAAGTAAAGAAGTTCCAATTAAGTTAATTGCTTCTGGAGAACTTGATGATGTAGCAATTAAAAGTCTTACTTCTAGTACGACAATGGTTACTGTTTATGGTACTGAAGATGCGGTTAACAATTTAGAATATTTACCTGTTACAGTAGATGTTAGTGGGGTAAAGGAAGATAAAACTTATAGTATTAACTTAACTAAACCAAATGGCATAAGAGAAATTAGTGTTAAAACAATAAGTGTTGATCTAAAAGTTGACAATATAGTTTCTAAAGATATTGAAGGTATACCAATTGATCCAATTAATGTTGGTGAAGGTTATAAAGTTCAAGCTATTGGAGAAGAAAATAGAACTGTTACTGTTATAATAAAGGGAAGTAAGGACGTAATTGATTCTTTTGATCCATCAATGATTGAAGCTTATATTGACTTATCAGGTCTTTCTGTTGGTGAACATTCTGTTGAAGTTAAAGTAAAAGGAGAGGATTCTAGATTAACTTATACTCCAAGAACAAAAGAGATTAAAGTTAGAATTTCTCAAAAATAAATATTGTTTATTAGAAAAACTATTAATAGAATTATTTTATTAATAGTTTTTTTATATAAAATATGTGTTTTAATTGTAAATATTTGTTATTAATTTATATTTGATATTTAAAATCAAAAAAACAATATAATCAAATATACTGTTTTGTTTATATTAATAAAATTTATTTTATGTTTAAACTTTATTTTTTAATTTCATGTTCAAATAATAACCCGATATTTATAATACCTGCAATAGCTACAATTATATAGATTATTTTTGAAATAATACTATCGCTACCATCAAATAATGTTGCAATTATATCAATTTCAAATAATCCTACCATTCCCCAGTTAAGAGCACCTATAATTGTTAATACTAGTGCAACTTTTTGAAGTATTCTCATTTTTGCCCTCCTTTTATTAATATACTATCCTAATTTTTATTATTTATTCATGAATAATCTTTATTTAATTCAATATAATTAAATGAAAATAAAAATATGGGGTGAAAAATGAAAAAAAATTTTTTAATTATTTTCTTTATAACTATCTTTCTTTTTTCAGGATGTACAAAAGATAGTAAATCGAATATTATTGATAAGGTAAATAAAAAGATAGAATCTTTAGATGCTTATCAAATAAATGGTGTACTTTCTATTTCTAATAATGAGGATACATATAATTATGATGTTGTGGTATCTTATAAAAAGAATGATAATTACAAAGTTAGTTTAATTAATAAGTCTAATGGACATGAGCAAATTATTTTAAAAAGTAACAACGAGGTTTATGTTATAACACCAGCTCTTAATAAAAGCTTTAAGTTTCAAAGTAGTTGGCCTGATAACAATTCACAAATCTATATTTTAAGCTCTATTTTAAATGATATTAACACAGATGATGAGAAAACTATTGATGAATTTGATTCAGGATATATTGTAACAACGAAAGTAAATTATCCTAATAATATTGGTTTGATAAAACAAAAAATATATGTAGATAAAGAAGGTAATATTTCAAAAATAGAAGTATTAAATGATTCTAGTATTGTGGAAATGATTATGAAATTTGATAAAATAGATGATAATCCAACATTTGATGATAATTATTTTGAACTTAATAGTATAATATCCGATATTGAAACACCAGATGTTACTGAAGAAGAAACTAGTACTATTGATGATATTATATATCCATTATATATTCCAACTGGTACTGTACTAGTTGATCAGGAGACAATTGCTAAAGAAGATGGTGAACGAATTATTTTGACATTTGATGGAGAAAAACCATTCTTACTAGTGGAAGAAACTTCTAGTATCGAAGATGAATTTTCAATTGTACCAATATTTGGAGAACCACAATTCCTTAATGATACTTTAGGTGCTATCACTGATAATTCTGTTAGTTGGTCTAGTAATGGGATTGATTATTATTTAGTTTCTGATGTAATGGGAAAAACAGAACTTATTGAGATTGCCAATTCGATAAGTGCAATTCCTATAATGAAATAAACACTTTATTAAGTGTTTATTTTTTTTTTTCTTCGTGTTATAATTTTATTGGTGATGTTTATGAGTAATAGAGAAAGAAGAAGAAAATTAAAAACTTTTGAAAATCAAACTAGTGGTGAAAATGATGAAATTATAAGAATGATAAAAGTTTTTGCAATTGTTGTGCTAGCTCTTGTTTCGTTCTATTTTATCTTTGCAATATATAATGGTGAAATTTCTTTTGGTAAAAAAGATGACGAAGAAGAGGAAGTAACAATTCAAAATATAAAAATATTGGCAGGTTCAACCTTCAACAGAATTGATAGTGAGTATTATGTTTTGTTTTATGATTTTGAAGGTAATAATGCTTTAAATTGTTTAGCAATTTATAATTTGTATAATCAAAAAGAAGAACATTTAAAAATGTATGTTGTTGATTTAAACAATGCATTTAATAAGACATATGTTGTTGATTCTATCGATTTAGTTAATGTTAATAGTGCTAGTGAATTAAAAGTTATGGATGCTTCTTTAATCAAAGTAAAAGATGGAAAAGCAGAGTTTGTAATATCTGGAAATGAAGAATTATCTAATTATCAAGATACATTATTAAAATAAGATAATTCTTTTTTTTTGTTTATTTTTATGATAATATTATTTATGTATAATAAGAGGTGGCTTATGGTTAATAATTCTAATGCTAAAGAGAAAAAAAATAAGTATCAAAAAAATAAACGTTCAATTAATATTGTAGAATCTGCTGAAAGAAGTGAAGAAAATTTTAAAAAAAGTAATTCTAATTTTAATTTACTTGAAGTTGTTATTATAATGATTATGACTTCTTTATTTGGTATATTAATTGGTTGGTTTATTTGTTATATTAATAATAATGACAAAAGTGAAACTTTTTATAATCAAGAAGATGTTAATGAGATAATTAAAGTTTATGATAATTTAGTTAATGAATATTATGATGATGTTGATAAAAATGAATTGATTATTGGGGCTATTTCTGGAATGATGAATAGTTTGAATGATCCATATTCTGTATATATTGATCCTGATTATGCAGATACTTTTAATGATGAGCTTACTGGTAGTTTTATTGGAATTGGTGTTGAAATAGTTTTATATGAAAATTCTCTTCCAATTGTTGTTAATGTTTTAAATGATACTCCAGCTAGTAGTGCTGGTATAATGGTAAATGATTTATTGTATAAAATTAATGATAAAGATATAAGTAATTTTTCGATTGATGATATTACTTCAATGATAAAAGAGGGAAATATTAATGAAGAAGTTAAAATAACTGTATTGCGAGATAATATTGAGAAAGAATTCGTTTTAAAAAGAAAAAAGATTGAAATTGAATCTGTTTTTGTTAATTATTATAATACTGGTGATAATATGATAGGAATTATTACTATTTCAAAATTTGCTAAGAATAGTTTGTCACAATTTGAAAAAATATATAATGAAGCTTTAGATAATAATGTCGATTCATTAATTATTGATGTTAGAAACAATAACGGTGGTTATTTGTCGGTTGCAAAAAATATTTCTTCTTTGTTTTTGGATAAAGGTAGTATTGTTTATCAAACGATTGATAATGAAAATATTGAAGTTGTCAAATCAGAAGTAGATAAAAAAATTGATAAAGATGTAGTACTTTTAGTTAATGAAAATACGGCTTCTGCTGCTGAAGTTTTTGTCTCTGCTTTAAAAGATAATTTAGATGTTTATGTTGTAGGCGCTAAGACTTATGGAAAGGGAACTATCCAAAAATTGGTTGAACTTTTTGATGATTCATATATAAAATATACAGTTCAAAAATTGCTTACTCCAAAAGGTAATGAAATAAATGGTGTTGGTATTTTACCAGATTATGTTATAGATATAGACGATGAAAATGATACTCAGCTTAGTTTTGCACTTGAGTTATTAAGTAAAGGAGAATAAAAATATGATATATAATAGAAAAGGTTTTACATTAATAGAGATAATTGCTGTAGTAATTATTATTGGTATAATTTTTACTATTGCTGTTCCAATGGTTTCTTCTTATATATTGGATTCTAGAAAAACGAGTTATTATGGTACTATTTCTGCTTATGTTGAGACTATAAAAAGTGAATATGATATGATGGAGTTTGGTGATTATTTAGATGATTCTGAAATTATGGTAGTCCCAATTAGTCTTATAAAATTAGAAAGTGGTGATTCTGATTCTACTCCATTTGGATATTACGATTATAATAAAAGTTATGTTGTTATTACTTCTTCCATTTACACTAACCAATATTATGCTAATTTTTTAGATGATGCTAATTATGGCGTTTCTAATTTAAATATAGATTCTATTTCTAAAGGTAGTATTACTAGTATAAACAGTAATGATATTATGGGACTTAATTCTTTTATTAGTTGTTTTGATAATAAATATACTTTAAATAATACTATATACGATTTTAATGGAAAAGAGTATACTGCATGTGACTATAGAATGTATAAAAAAGAAGCATCTGATGATTATGAATGTAGTGGTAATAGTGATATTCCGGTTATAGTAATGTGTGAAAATTAATATTTTATGAATATAAAAATTCTTGATAAGTTACTTATACATATACGCTTTTGTCTATTTATGAGTGCAATGTTATATCTCTATCAACATTTCGTAATACTTTTAATTATGGCAATTCCGCATGGAATAAGAAAAATTTGTTAGCGTTGATAATTATTATGGAATAGGTTTTATTCATAAGTTACAGAATAATTTAATAGCCTGTTATAATGATGTGTACATAGTTATACTTTTAATTCATCAGGATTAGGAGGAGTTATATCGTTTAATAATGGAATGGGTGGAATATCATTATCATATTAGTATAATTGTGTGACGCAGTTTATCTAAATTTATAACTATTTATTTTCCGTGATGAAGTGGAGATGATTAATATGTATAATTTTGAAAAAATGGAACATGAAATAATTGATTTGATTGAAGATGATTGTATATTGTTATGTGATGGAACTGAAAAAAATATAAGTATAATATTAACAAATTTTAGATTAATCTTGCTTGATTATCTAAGTGATGATTATCGAGAAGTTATGAGAATATCAAGGGGAATGAATTACTTAAAAAGTAAGGAACCATTTTTATCTATCAATTTAGAAGATCTTGTTAAAGTTGAGCATGGTGATTATGATAAGTATATTTTGAAGAACGGAAATTATTTCTTTTTGAAGACAAAGCTACTTATCAACAAAATGTATAAGATATAATTTTAAAACATTTGCAACTTTTTACAATAAATTGTTTTTTTTACGAAAAAATGAAAGACTTCATATTTTTTGATAGTAGAAATTATATTTTAGTAGACTATTATGATATTTATAGAGCCAATAACGATGTGTAGAACCCCAAATATTACCAATTTAAGAAACTATACAAGGAATTGTGTAGTTTTTATTATGAACAATTTTCTGTTTTAACTCTTTCATTTCATGACAAAGTTCATCTGATATTCAAGCATTGTGTTTATATATTAAATATTACTCAATTGGTTATAACTATTTTTATTATAAGAGCTAATCGTACTTTATATTTTTTATATTTTCTAATAGGAATTTTATATTTTTGTTTTTTTATTAATTTATTATATTGTTTTCAATTGCTAGATTTAATTATCCTTTAACATTATTTTTATCATTTCATTTTAAATAATCCTATTGCCACATTTTCATTTACAATCATTTCATGTTTTTCTTTTGGTTTACCAATTCTAGTAAAATCTAAAGGTCCAAATTCAAATACACTATTATTAATGTAATTATAGAAAGATGCTTTAAAAAAAATAGAATTTTAGGATGATTAATGTATAAATGATTCGTAGTTTTTCTTTTTTAGTAAGTGAATTAATCTCATTTTTGGTATTATAAATTTTTTTCTATTAGATTTATACATTGTATGCAAGTGATAATTAATTTTTTTGTTAATTATTAGCTAATAAGTATATTTTTCTTTTCAATAGTAACTTCTAGATTTCCAACTATTCTGAAAATAAGGGGTGTTTTTAATTTGTTATAATTTACCTTTTTTTGTGAAATTTATTAAAATCACTTGGTTTAGAAGAAACTTTATTTCTACTTATTTCTCTTAAATAGTTGAATGGAAATTTATTTAATTTAATTAAAATTTGGTTAATACTTTTTAAACTATCTTCAATGTTTTTTCTTTATAAGAAAGATAATAATAATTTGTGTGATAATATTCATCCTTTAAATAACAAACAAATTGCTTGGTATAATTACCATTATAAAATTAACTGTATAACAATTGTGTACTTTCAAATTTAATTTACATATGAAAAACAACAACATTTTTTTATGAAAAAATGTTAAAAAAAGCTTGATTTTAAGGCTATGGATATGGTATACTTTTAGACGTGTGGCTGCTTAGATGTGTGAGGTTGCTGATACGCCAGGCAAAGTTGCTAGGAATAATTCAGGTTATTTACACGGAGCAAGTCTATACGACGATATAGGCGAGAGGAGGATTTAATATGTCAAATATTATTCGTATTAAATTAAAAGCATATGATCATAGAGTTCTTGATAATGCTGCAACAAAAATAGTTGAAACTATAAAAAGAACTGGTGGAGTTATCAGTGGTCCTGTTCCACTTCCAACAGATGTAGAAAAGTTTACTATTTTAAGAGCTGTACATAAATATAAGGATTCACGTGAACAATTTGAAATGCGTACGCATAAGAGATTAATTGATGTTAAAAATCCAAGTAAGGAAGTTATCGATGCTTTAGCACACTTAGAACTTCCTAGCGGGGTTGACATTCAAATTAAACAATAATTTTAGTGGGAGGAAATGAAATGAAAGGAATCTTAGGTAGAAAAATTGGTATGACTCAAGTTTTTACTAAAAACGGAAAACTTGTACCTGTAACAGTTGTAGAAGTAGAACCTAATGTTGTAACTCAAATTAAGACTAAAGAAAAAGATGGTTATGACGCAATTCAATTGGGTGCTGTTACTGTTAAAGAAAAAAGTTCTAATAAAGCAAAAATTGGTCATACAAAAAAAGCAAATACTACTCCTAAGCGCTTCTTAAAAGAACTTAGAGGAGTAAACGTTAATGACTATACTTTAGGTCAAGTAATATCAGTAGATTTGTTCAAAGAAGGAGAAATTGTTGATGTTAATGGTATAAGTAAAGGAAAAGGTTTTCAAGGAGTTATTAAACGTTATAATCAAAGTCGTGGGCCTATGGGACATGGTTCACAGTATCATAGAGGTGTAGGTTCTCTTGGAACACTATTACCAATGCATGTATTAAAAGGAAAAAAATTACCAGGGCATATGGGTAATGTTGCAACGACAATTCAAAATTTGGAAGTTGTATCTGTTGATTTAGAAAATAATGTTATCTTAATTAAAGGTAATGTTCCTGGTCCAAAAAAATCTTTAGTTATGATTAAAACTTCTGTAAAAAACGGTGAAAAGTCTAATGAAGCTCTTGAGTTAATTTCTTATGAATTAGTTGAAGAAAAAAATGATGTTACTGTTTCAGAAGAGTCTAAAGAAGAAAAAGTTGGAGAATAATCGTCATAGTTAATTTCTAAGTTTTAATTAAATATGATGAAGGGAGGAATTATAGATGACAAAAGTTGCACTTTTAAATATAAAAGGTGAAAAAGTTGAAGATATTAAATTAAACGAAGATATTTTTGGTATAGAACCAAATAAAAAAGTTTTATATGATGCTATTATTTTGTCTCGTGCATCATTAAGACAAGGTACTCATAGCACTAAAACTCGTTCTGAAGTTAGTGGTGGAGGAAGAAAACCTTGGAGACAAAAAGGTACTGGACACGCACGTCAAGGATCTATTAGAGCTGTTCAATGGAGAGGCGGGGGGATAGCTTTCGGACCTGTCCCAAGAGATTACAGCAAGAAAATGAATCGTAAAGAACGCCGTCTTGCTCTTAAGAGTGCTGTTGTTAGTAAAATTAAAGATTTTGTTGTAGTAGATGAGTTATCTGTTGCTACACCAAAAACAAAAGATATGGTTAAAATTTTAACTATATTAAATCTAAATAATGTAAATACGTTGATTGTTGTTAAAGAACTTGATGAAAATTTGATACTTGCATCTAGAAATATTTCAAATGTTTTATTAATAGAAGCTAGTGAAATAAATGTTTTAGATTTAGTTGCTGCTGATAAAGTTTTGATTACTAAAGATGCATTAAGTTCTATAGAGGAGGTGCTAAAATAATATGGATACAAAATATTTGGAAATTATAAAGGCACCAATAGTTACTGAAAAAAGTTCAAAAATTACTCAAGAAGAGGGTAAATATGTGTTTAAAGTAGATTCAAAAGCTACTAAAACAGAAATTAAAAATGCTATTGAGAAAATTTTTAAAGTTAAAGTAGAAGAAATTTCTACAATGAATATTAAGCCTAAGAAAAGAAGAGTTGGACGTTATGCTGGCGTTAGCAATAGAGCTAAAAAAGCTATTGTTAAATTAGCTGATGGTCAGACTATTGATCTTGGCTAGAAGGAGGATTACTTATGGCAATTAGAAATTATCAACCAACTACTAATGCAAGACGTAAGATGAGTTCTCTAGTTAATGAAGAAATTACTACAGATACTCCTGAAAAAAGTTTGTTAGTTAGTTTAAACAAGAATGGTGGTCGTAACAATCAAGGTAAAATTACTGTTAGACATCATGGTGGCGGTGTTAAGAGAAAATATAGAATAATTGATTTTAAAAGAAATAAAAAGGATATTATTGGTAAAGTAGCTACTATTGAATACGATCCAAATAGAAGTGCTAATATTGCTTTAATTAATTATGTTGACGGAGAAAAAAGATATATTATTGCACCAAAGGATTTAAAAGTTGGTATGGAAGTTATTTCATCTGATAATGCTGATATTAAAGTTGGTAACGCACTTCCTTTAATGAATATTCCAGTAGGAACTGTTATTCATAATATTGAACTTAAACCTGGAAAAGGTGGAGAACTTGCTAGAAGTGCAGGTTCTAGTGCACAAATATTAGGTAGAGAAGGAAATTATGTTATGCTTCGTTTATCTAGTGGTGAACAAAGAATGGTTTTAGGAACTTGTTATGCGACTATTGGTGTTGTTGGAAACGAAGATTATGAATTAGTTAAGCTTGGTAAAGCTGGAAGAAAACGTCATTTAGGTATTAAACCTACAGTACGCGGTTCTGTTATGAATCCTAATGATCACCCACATGGTGGTGGAGAAGGTCGTGCACCTGTTGGTCGTAAAGGCCCAGTTACACCTTGGGGTAAACCAGCATTAGGTTATAAAACTAGAAAGAAAAAAGCATCAGATAAATTAATTGTGCGTCGTCGCAGTAATTAGGAAGGAGATTATTTATGGCAAGAAGTCTTAAAAAAGGTCCTTATGTATTTGAAAGATTATTAAATAAAGTAAGAGAACTAAATAAAAGTGGAAAAAAAGAAGTTATTAAAACTTGGTCACGCCGTTCTACAATATATCCTGACTTTATAGGACATACATTTGCAGTTCATAACGGTAAAGAATTTATTCCAGTTTATGTTACAGAAGATATGGTGGGACATAAGCTTGGAGAATTTGCCTTAACTCGTAAATTTGGTGGTCATGGCGAAGACAAAAATAAATAATGACTAGGAGGGAAAGAATGGAAGCTAAAGCAATTGTAAAATCTCTTAGAATATCACCTATTAAAGCAAGGCTTGTTATTGATTTAATACGTGGTAAAGATGTTAGTGTTGCATTAAATATATTGAATAATAGAAATAAACAATCTAGTAAGCTTATTCTTAAAGTTTTAAATTCAGCTATAGCAAATGCTGTTAATAACTTTAAATTAGATGAAAATAAATTGTACGTTAAAGAAGCTAGAGTAGACGCTGGTCCTGTTATGAAAAGACATATGTTTGATTCAAGAAGTCATATAGGACACAAAGATAGAAGAACTAGTCACATTGTTATAGTTGTGGCTGAAAAATAATCTGATAAGGAGGTTAATATGGGACAAAAAGTTAGTCCAGTTGGACTTAGAATTGGAATTAACAGAAGTTGGGAAGCTAATTGGTATGCTAACAAAAAAGATTTTAGTAAGTATTTAGAGAATGATTTAAAAATTCGTAAATTCCTAGAGAAAAAATTAAAAGATGCTGGTGTTAGTTCTGTAGAAATTGAAAGAAATACAAAAAGATGTGAAGTTGTAATTCATACTTCTAAGCCTGGTGTTATTATTGGAAAAGGTGGAGAAGAAATAGAAAGTTTGAAAAGAGAAATTTCTAAGTTGGTTAATGAAGATGTTCAAATTTCAATTGTAGACATTAAAAAGCCTGATTTAGATGCTACTCTTGTTGCAAATAGTATTGCAGCGCAAATTGAAAATCGTGCATCTTTTAGAATGGCTCAAAAGAAAGCTATTAGAAATGTTATGAAAGCTGGAGCTAAAGGAGTTAAGACTTTAGTTTCTGGTAGATTAAATGGTGCAGATATTGCACGTAGTGAAGGATATTCTGAGGGAACAATTCCATTACATACTTTGAGAGCTAATGTTGATTATGCAGTTAGTGAAGCTGATACTACTTTTGGTAAAATTGGTGTTAAAGTATGGATCTACAAAGGAGAAATTCTTCAAGATAAAAAGGCTAAAGGAGGTAATTAATTATGTTAATACCATCAAGAACTAAATATCGTCGTGTACATAGATTACCTTATGAAGGTCATTCAAAAGGTAATACTGAATTACATAACGGACAATATGGTTTAATGGCAGTAGAAGGTGCTTGGATTACTGCTAATCAAATCGAAGCAGCACGTGTTGCTATGACACGTTATATGAAACGTGGAGGAAGAGTTTTTATTAATATTTTTCCACACATGCCTTTAACTAGAAAACCACTTGGTACACGTCAAGGAAAAGGTAAAGGTAATGTGGAGGCTTGGGTAGCTGTAGTTAAGTCTGGTAAAATTATGTTTGAAATATCAGATGTTACTGAGGATGTTGCAAGAGAAGCATTACGTCTTGCATCACATAAACTACCAATCAAGACTAAGTTTGTGAGTAAAGAAAATGGTGGTGATATAAATGAAGGTTAATGAAATTAGAAATCTAACCACTGAAGAAATTATTGCTAAAATCAAAGAAACAAAAGAAGAATTATTTAATTTACGTTTTCAACAAGCAACTGGTAATTTAGAAAAACCTTCAAGAATCAGAGAATTAAGACATCTTGTTGCAAGACTTAAAACAGTACTTCGTGAAAGAGAATTAAGTGAGACTGAGTAGGAGGGTATATGGAAAAGACAAAGAGAGAATTAGTTGGAAAAGTTGTAAGTTCTGTAAATAATAAAACAATAACTGTATTAGTTGAGACTTATAAAAAACATCCATTATATGGTAAAAGAGTTAAGTCTTCAAAGAAATATGCAGTTCATGATGAAAGCAATAAAGCAAAAGTAGGAGATGTTGTTAGAATTGTCGAAACTAAACCAATTTCTAAAACTAAAAGATTCTACTTAAAAGAAATAGTAAAGGAAGCAGTTATTTTATAACTCTTAGGTGAAGGAGGATTAATTATGATTCAACAAGAAAGTCGTTTAAAAGTTGCTGACAATTCAGGTGCTAGAGAATTATTAGTAATTAGAGTACTTGGTGGAAGCAAAGTTAAAACTGGTAATATCGGTGACATAGTTGTTGGTACGATTAAAAATGCCACACCTAATGGAACTGTAAAAAAAGGAAAAGTTGTTAAAGCTGTAATTGTTAGAACAACATTTGGATTAAGAAGAGAAGATGGTTCTTATATTAAATTTGATGATAATGCTTGTGTTATTATTAAAGATGATAAGAGTCCAGTAGGAACTCGTATTTTTGGCCCTGTAGCTAGAGAACTTCGTGATAAAGATTTTATGAAGATTGTATCACTAGCTAAGGAAGTACTATAGGAGGATATTATGAACTTAAAAGTAGGAGATAAAGTTATAGTAATTGCTGGATCTAGTAAGGGTAAAGAAGGTAAAATTACAAAAGTTTTAAGAGCTGAAAATAGAGTTATAGTTGAAGGATGCAATATAGTTAAAAAACATAAAAAAGGTAATGGGCAAGAAACAGGAGGTATTCTTGAAACTGAAGCTCCAATTCATGCTTCTAATGTTATGATTATTGACCCTAAAACTAAAAAAAGAACTAGAATAGGGCATACTATAGAAAATGATAAGAAAGTTAGAGTAGCTAAGAAATCTAACGAAAAGATTGATTAGTGAAAGGAGGGATTAATTTATGAACCGCCTAAAAGAAAAATATTTAAATGAAATTGTTCCAAGTTTAATGAAAAAACATAATTATAAAACTGTTATGGAAGTTCCTAAGTTAGAGAAAATTGTTATTAATATGGGTGTTGGTGATGCTACTGGAAATTCTAAATTATTAGATGCAGCAGTAAAAGATCTTGAAGTTATTTCAGGACAAAAACCAGTTGTTACAAAAGCAAAAAAATCTATTGCTGGATTTAAAGTAAGAGAAGGTCAATCAATCGGTTGTAAGGTTACTTTAAGAGGGGATAATATGTATAACTTTATGGATAAGTTAGTTTCAATTGGTTTACCTCGTGTTCGTGATTTTAGGGGTGTTTCACCTAAAGCTTTTGATGGTAGAGGTAATTACACTTTAGGAATTAAGGAACAATTAATATTTTCAGAAATAGAATATGATAATGTTGTTAAAGTACGTGGAATGGATATTGTATTTGTAACAACTGCAAAATCTAATGAAGAAGCTTATGATTTATTAAGTGAACTTGGAATTCCATTTAGAAAGTAATTGGAGGGTAAATAATGGCAAAAAAAAGTATGATTGTTAAAGCTAATAAAAAGCAAAAGTTTAAAGTTCGTGAATATACTCGTTGCAAAAGATGTGGTAGACCTCATGCAGTTATGAGTAAATTTGGAATATGCCGTATTTGCTTTAGAGAATTAGCTTATAAAGGACAAATACCAGGAATTAAGAAATCAAGCTGGTAATTGGGAAGGAGGATTTTATTATGGCTGTAGTAACTGATACAATTGCAGATATGTTAACACGTATTCGTAATGCAAATTCAATGGGTTATGCTGAGGTAACCATTCCTGCTTCTAAATTAAAAATAGAAATGGCAAAAATTTTAAAAGAAGAAGGATTTATTAAAGACTATAAAGTTTCTAGTGAAAATGTTCAAAAGACTATTGAATTGACACTTAAATATGGAAATAAAAAAGAAAGAGTAATTACTGGATTGAAGCGTATTTCTAAACCAGGATTGAGAGTTTATGTTAAGAGTGATGAAGTACCTAAAGTATTAAATGGATTAGGAATAGCAATTATTTCTACTTCAAAAGGTATTATGACAGATAAAGAAGCTCGTAAACAAAATCTTGGTGGAGAAGTTTTAGCTTATATTTGGTAATCTGTAAAGTAAGGAGGCCTTGAAATGAGTCGTATAGGAAATAGAAAAATTGAAATACCTAGTGGTGTTACAATTACTGAAGAAAATGGAATAGTAAAAGTTATTGGACCTAAGGGTGAACTTACTACTAGTTTAGTAAATGGTATTACTGTTAATATAGAGAATAATACTATAGAAGTTTTAAGAAATAATGATAATTTTAAACCAATGCATGGAACAATTAATGCTAATATCAATAATATGATATTAGGTGTTACTAAAGGTTTTGAAAAAGCTTTAGAGATTGTTGGTGTAGGTTATCGTTTTTCTCAAAAAGGAAATGTACTAGTTATTAGTGCTGGATATTCTCATCCAGTTGAAATGCAAATTCCTAATGGTATTACAATTGAGTTACCTAGTAATACAGAACTTACTATAAGAGGTATCGATAAAGAAAAAGTTGGAGAATTTGCAGCAAATGTTAGAAAAGTTAGACAACCTGAACCTTATAAAGGAAAAGGTATTCGTTATAAAGACGAACACATTATTCGTAAGGAAGGTAAAAAAGCTGCTTAAAATATAAGATAAGGAGAAGTTACTTATGATTAAGAAAGAATCAAGAAATGCTATGCGTGTTGAAAGACACAAAAGAGTAAGAAAAGATGTACATGGTACAAGTGCTGTTCCAAGACTTAATGTGTTTAGATCAAATTCAAATATTTTTGCACAAATTATTGATGATGAATCTGGTACTACAATAGTTAGTGCTTCATCACTTGACAAAGATCTAAAATTAACTAATGGAAGTAATGTAGAAGCTGCAAGTAAAGTTGGTGCAAAAATTGCAGAAGAAGCAAAAAAAGCAAATATTAAAAAAATTGTGTTTGATAGAGGTGGATATCTTTATCATGGACGTGTTAAAGCTTTGGCAGAAGCAGCACGTGAAAATGGTTTAGAATTCTAAAAGGAGGGTAATTTATGCAAAATAAAAATAATGACCCAAAAGCAAAAACTTTAGAAGAACAAGTTGTTGAAATTAAGAGTGTTGTTAAAGTTAATAAAGGTGGTAGACAAAGAAGATTTTCTGCTACTGTTGTTGTTGGGGATAGACATGGTCAAGTTGGACTAGGAATGGGAAAAGCAAATGAAGTACCAGATGCTATAAAGAAAGCTATTCAAGATGCTAACAAAAATTTAATTAAAGTACCTTTAACTGAAGATAGAACAATTGCTTATGAAGTTGTAGGAACAAGAGGAGCTGCTAAAGTTTTATTAAGACCTGCTTCTGCTGGTACAGGTGTTATTGCTGGTGGAGCTGTAAGAGCTGTTCTTGAACTTGCTGGTATTCGTGATATTTTATCTAAATCACTTGGAGCTAGAACTAAAAATAATATGGCTAATGCTACACTTGATGCTTTAAAGCAAATTAAAACACCTGAACATATTGCTAAACTAAGAGGAAAAACAGTAGAGGAGATTTTAGGATAATGAAATTACATGAATTAGAAAAAAATATTGGAGCTACTCATAAAAGAAAAATAGTTGGTCGTGGTAGAGGTTCAGGTTTAGGTAAAACAAGTGGTAAAGGTCATAAAGGACAAAATGCTAGAAGTGGTGGAGGAGTAAGAGCTATATTTGAAGGTGGACAAACACCATTGTATAGACGCCTTCCAAAAAGAGGATTTAATAATTATGAATTTGCAATTAAATATGCAGTTATTAATGTTGGTGATTTAAATAGATTTGAAGATGGTACTGTTGTATCTCCTGCTTTATTGAAGGAAGTAGGGTTAGTAAAAAAACAACTTGATGGAATTAAAGTTTTAGGGAATGGAATTCTTGAAAAGAAATTAACTATTCAAGCTAATAAGTTTTCAAAGACAGCATTAGAAAAAATAGAAGCGTCAGGAAGTAAATTCGAGGTGATGTAATATGTTTCAAACTTTGAAACAATTATTTGCACCTACTAACAAAGATTTAAGAACAAGAATATTATTTACATTAGGTGCGTTAGCATTGTTTATTATAGGAACATATATTCAAATACCAGGTACTCCTAATTTAGATATGTCATCTACTGCTTTCGGTACATTAAATGCGTTTACCGGAGGTGCAATGCAAAAATTTTCAATATTTTCATTAGGTGTAATGCCATACATTACTGCTTCAATTATTATGCAGTTGTTACAAATGGACATTGTTCCATATTTTAGTGAATTAAAAGATGAAGGACCTATTGGTCGTCAAAAGATTAATAAAATAACTAGATATATGGGAATTATATTTGCATTTATTGAAGGTTTTGTTTTTGCTATAGCATTTTTAGGAGATGGTAAGAGTACTATAGATTATATGTATGTTGCTACTGTTATAACAGCAGGTACAGCATTCTTGTTATGGTTGGGTGATCAAATAACTCAAAAAGGGTTAGGAAATGGTATGTCATTAATTATCATGGCTGGTATTATTGCAACACTTCCTGCAATGTTTGTTACTGCTTTTGAAGAACTTATATTGGCTGATACTTATTCAAAAGCTATTGGAATTGCTATTTTTATAGCTTTTGTAATAATATATTTCCTAGTTGTAATTGGAGTTATCTTTATGCAAGAAGCAGAAAGAAGAATTCAAATTCAATATGCAAATAAGTCTACTAGTGTATTTGGTGCTAATCAATCATATATGCCTATAAAAATTAATACAGCTGGAGTTGTACCAGTAATATTTGCATCAAGCTTACTTACAATACCAGCAGTTATTGCACAGTTTGTAAATAATAGTGGATTTTCAAATTTTGTTAGTAATTATTTAACATATACAAAACCAATTGGGTTTGTAATATTTGTATTATTAATATATTTCTTTGCATATTTTTATACATTTATTCAATTAAGACCAGAAGAACTTGCAAAGAATTTAAAAAATAATGGTGGTTTTATTCCAGGAGTAAGACCTGGAAAAGACACTGAAAATTATATTTCGAAAGTATTATCAAGATTAACTGTTTTTGGTGCATTATTCTTGGTTATTATATCTGCACTACCAATAATATTTTCTGCTTTGACTGGACTTTCTTCATCTGTATCTGTTGGTGGTACTAGTTTACTTATCGTTGTTGGTGTTGCACTAGAAACATATAGACAACTAGAAGGAAGCTTACTTACAAGAAATTATAAAAAAGGATATAGTAGAAGATGAAAAATTTAATATTATTAGCAGTACAAGGTGCGGGTAAAGGAACTTTAGCTAAAGCACTTAATGAGAAATATGGTTATGTTCATATATCAACAGGTGATATTTTACGTGAAAGAGCTTCAATTGATGATGAGACTGGAAGAGAAATAAAAAAACTAATTGATAAAGGTTTATTTGTTTCTGATGATTTGATTTTTAAAGCAATTGAAGATAAAATTAAAAACATTGGCAATTCTAAAGCATATATTATGGATGGTTGTCCTAGAAATTTAGAACAAGCTAAAATGTATGATGCAATGGTAGAAAGATTAAATATAGATGGTGGTATTGTAATTAATATGACTATACCAGAAGAGTTATTATTAAAAAGAATTACTGGTAGAAGAATGTGTAAAAATTGTGGAACAATATACAATATATTTAATGAAAAATTAACACCAAAAGTCGATAATGTTTGTGATAAATGTGGTGGTCAATTATATCAAAGAGCAGATGATAATCCAGATGCTCTTAAAACGAGAGTTGAAACTTATTTTAAAGTTACATCTCCAGTTATTGACTATTACAAGAATAAAGGAATTTTATATGAAGTAGATTCTACTGATTCTGAAGAAACTATTAAGTCTGTTGAAAATATATTAAAAACTCTAGGTGATAAAATTGATTAATATTAAGAGCAATCGAGAAATTGAATTATTAAAGATTGCTGGTTCTATTGTTTATCAGACACATCAATATTTGAAACCTTTTATTAAAGAGGGAATAACTACTAAAGAGCTTGACACTCTTGCAGAGAAGTTTATTAGAAGTAAAGGTGCTATTCCTTCTTGTAAAGGATACCATGGCTTTCCAGCAACTTTATGTACTAGTATAAATCAAGAAGTAGTTCATGGTATTCCTAGTAATAGGAAACTAAAAAATGGTGATATAATATCAATTGATATTTGTGCTTGTTATAAAGGTTATCATGGCGATTCAGCTTGGACATATAAAGTAGGGAGCGTAACTGATGAAGTTGATAAGTTATTAAAGCATACTGAGGAAGCTTTATATGAAGGTTTAAAAATGGTTAAACCTGGTAATAGAATTGGTGATATTTCTAGTGCAGTACAAAAAACTGCTGAAAAATATCATTTAGGAATTGTTAAGGAACTTTGTGGACATGGTGTAGGACATAATTTACATGAAGAACCTGATATTCCAAATTATGGTAAAGCACATACAGGAGCTTTAATTAAAGAAGGAATGGTATTTGCAGTTGAGCCAATGTTAAATATGGGCGATGCAGATATTTGTATATTAGATGATGGTTGGACAATAGAAAGTTATGATAATAGTCCATCTGCTCATTTTGAGCATACTGTTTTAGTTACCAAAGATGGATATCAAATTTTGACAGGAGAGTGAAAAGATGGCAAAAGAAGATACAATCGAAATAGAAGGTAAGGTTCTAGAAATTATACCAGGTGGAAAGTTTAAAGTAGAACTTGAAAATGGTTACATTGTGGAAGCTCACGTTTCTGGTAAAATCCGAATGAATTACATTCGCATCTTACCAGGAGATACCGTAATGTTAGAACTATCGCCTTATGATTTAACACGTGGGCGTATAACCTATAGAAAACCATAGGAGGGATAAATATGAAAGTAAGAGCATCTGTAAAACCAATATGTGAAAAATGTAAAGTTATTAAACGTAAAGGTAAAGTAATGGTTATTTGTGAAAATCCAAAACACAAACAAAAACAAGGTTAATAGAAAGGAGTGTAATTTATGGCTCGAATTAAGGGTGTAGATATTCCTAATGATAAGCAAGTTGAAACTTCACTAACTTATATTTATGGAATAGGTAGAAATTTAGCAAAAAAAATAGTTACTGATGCAAAAGTAGAAGGTAGCAAAAGAGTTAAAGATTTAGATAATGATGAATTAACTAGATTACGTGATGAAGTATCTAAATATGTTGTTGAGGGAGATTTAAGACGTGATGTTAATATGAACATCAAGACTAAAATGGAAATTAATTCATATCAAGGTACTCGTCATAAAAAAGGTTTACCAGTAAGAGGTCAAAGTACTAGAAGTAATGCTAGAACTCGTAAAGGAAAAGGTAAAACTATTGCTAATAAAAAGAAATAATAATTAATATATGTTAAAAGGAGGAAAAAAACATGGCTTATAAGACAAGAAAGAAAAAAGTCAAGAAAAATGTTCCTGAAGGTGTAGCTCATATTCATTCAACATTTAATAATACAATTACTACTATAACAGATAAAGAAGGTCGTGCTGTTTCTTGGGCTAGTAGTGGTGCTTTAGGTTTTAAGGGAAGTAAAAAATCAACTCCATTTGCCGCTGGTATGGCTGCAGAAGCTGCTGGAAAAGCTGCTTATGAACTTGGTATGAGAAAGATTGAAGTAAATGTTAAGGGGTTAGGACCAGGAAGAGAAACTGCTATTAGATCACTTCAAACAGCAGGTTTGGAAATAACTTCAATTACTGATGTAACACCAATTCCACATAATGGATGTCGTCCACCAAAACGTCCACGTGGATAATTTGTTGTTAATAAAAAAGGAGGTAATTTCATGATAGAATTTGAAAAACCAAATTATAAAATAACTGATTATGTAGAAAGTAATTTTTATGGTAAGTTTGAAATAGAACCACTTGAAAGGGGTTTTGGTACAACTTTAGGTAATGCGTTAAGGCGTGTTATGTTATCAAGTCTTCCAGGAAGTGCAATTAGTAGTGTTAAAATTGATGGAGTTTTGCATGAATTTCAAACTATTGATGGTGTAGTTGAAGATGTTACTACAATTATTTTAAATTTAAAACAAGTAGTTATTAAAAATCATGCGAAAGAAATGAAAACAATTAGAATTAATGCTACTGAAGAAGGTCCAGTTACAGCAGGTGATATTGAGCATGATGCTGATATTGAAATAATTAATCCAAGTTTAGTAATTGCAAATGTTGCTAAGGGTGGAAAATTAGTTATGGAGATGACAGTATCCAATGGTAGAGGATATGTAAGAAGCGAGGATAATAAAAGACTTTTAGATATTAAAAAAGTAGGAGTTATTGCAATTGATTCTATTTTTTCTCCAGTAGAGAGAATTTCTTATGATGTTGAAAGTGCTCGTGTTGGACAAGATGAAAGTTATGATAAATTAATTCTTAATGTTTGGACAAAAGGTTCAATAAAACCTGAGGAAGCGATAGCTTTAGCTTCTAGAATTTTGATTGAACATTTCAGTATTCTTACTAATTTAAGTAATATTGCTGATATGACTGGAATGATGATAGAAAAAACTGAAGATCCAAAAGTTAAAGCATTAGAAACTACAATTGAAGATTTAGATTTTTCTGTTAGAGCATATAATTGCTTAAAAAGAGCAAATATTCATACATTACAAGACTTAGTAAATAAGAGTGAGAATGATATGATGAAAATACGTAATTTAGGAAAGAAATCTTTAAAAGAAGTATTAGATAAAGTAAGGGATTTAGGTTTAATTTTACGTAATGATGATTAGTAAGGAGGGAAATTATGTCATATAGAAAATTAGGTGTTGATAATAAACATAGAAGAAGTATGCTTGCTAATTTAGTTAAAGACGTTATTATGAATGGGAAAGTTATTACAACAGAAACAAGAGCTAAAGAAGTTCGTAAATTTGTTGATAAAATGATTACTTATGGAAAAGATGGTAGCTTAGTTTCTAGACGTAACGCTTTAGCGTTTCTTCATAATGATAATGAAGTTGTTAAGAAAATATTCGATGAATTAGCTGTAAAATATGCTACTAGAAATGGTGGTTATACTAGAATATTAAAATTAGATGAAAGACGTGGGGATAACGCTTTACTTGCTGTTATTGAATTAGTATAATTTAAAAAATATTTACTGTAATAGGTAAATATTTTTTAATTTTTGTAGACTATTTTAGACAATTGTAATATACTATTTTATATAGTAGAGGAGATTGTTATGAGTAAGAAAGTAAAAAATATTTTAATTGTATTGTGCGTTGTTATAGGTATAGCTTTTATATCAATTGGTATGGTTTTTGTGTTAAAACCTAGTGATAAGGAAATATTTGTTGAGTCATTTAAGAAAAATTTTAGCAATATAAGAAATGTAGGAAAGGATAATGTTTTAAGTTTAGGAAATATATCAAATTTAAAAGAGGATTTAAAACTTAAGCTAACAACTGATACTTCTATGGAATCAAATTTAGATACAGCAAGTATTAAAGGAGATTTCTATTTAGATAGTTCTGCTGAAAAATTATATACAACTTTTGATATTGCATCTAACCTTGAAAAGTATTCCATTGAAGCTATTTTAAAAGATTCTAAACTTTATCATATGGTTAAAGATGTTTATTCAAAGTATTATTATACAGAAGTTAATTTATCTAATGATGCTGATATTGAAATGGATGTTAATTTTACAGTCATTTTTGATTATTTTGAAGAAGCAGTTATTGAACATGTTGATGATGATAATTTAACTTTAGAAGATAAAAAGATTACTTTAGGTGATGATGATTTCAGTACTAAAAAATATACTGTTAACTTTACACAAAAAGATGTAATTAGTATTTTAAAATCAGTTTCTGATAAAATAAAGGCTAATAAAGAATTATATGATTATCTATCTGAAATGTTTACTGCTGTAATGAGTGGAAATAGTTTAGATGGTTATATTTCATCATTAGATGAGTTATTAGAAAATTCTGATGATACTGATACTTTTGTATCATATGTTATGTATTTAGATGGAAAAGATGTAATATCAAATGAAGTAGCAATTACTATTCCATCAGAAGAAAACACTATTACTTTACGTTTTACTATTAATTCTTATGAAAATAAAGATGGTTACAATAATTTCGAAATTTATTTATCTGCAATGGGAATTAAGGTATTTAGTTTGCAAATTTTAGGAACTAGTGATGTAAAATCTGATATTTCTATGAATATACTAAATTCAATCTATTTTGATGGTACACTTGAATCTTCTAGTTCGAAGTTTAATCTTGTACTTAATGGAACAATGCCTGGAGTTGAGGAAGATGAAGAATTATCATCTTCAAATGGAACAATCGAATTTTTAAATTTGGATTTGTTGATGGAAGAGGTTGTTAAAAATAAAGAATATAATATAAATTTGATACTTGATTTATCAACAGATGAAACAGTTAATATTAATTCAGTTAACAAACTTGTAATCGGTGAGGAAGTTCCTAATATTGATGTTTCTAATAGCGCTGATATCTTACAAATGACTGATGCAGAGTTAGAAGTGTTTAATAAAATTTTTGGAAATTTATTAGATTATAATGTACCAGATTTAGAAGAAAATATAAATGATATTGGAAAAGGCTTATTATTTTAAGTCTTTTTTTTTGTTTTATGATATAATAAATTTGGAGTTGATATTATGAAAGCATTGATAACTGGTGGTTCTTCTGGGATTGGTTATAGTATGGCTAAATATTTGAGTAGTCTTGGCTATGATTTAATTTTAGTCTCTCGCGACAAAGAAAAGTTGCAAAAAATTCAAAAAGAATTACCAACTGAAGTAAAAATAGTAGTTGCAGATTTGACAAATGAAGCTAAATTGAAAGAGATTTATGTTTTATGTAAGAATGATAATATTGATATACTTATAAATAATGCAGGTTTTGGTTTATTTGGCGATTTTTCTGATACTGATTTAAACAAGGAATTAGAAATGATTGATGTAAATATAAAAGCTGTTCATGTATTGACTAAATTATTTTTAAAAGATATGAGAAAAAGAAATAGTGGTTATATTTTAAATGTATCAAGTGCAGCTAGTTTTCAAGCAGGACCTTTGATGGCTACTTATTATGCAACTAAATCATATGTAACTAAATTAAGTCTTGCTATTTATGAAGAATTGAGAAAAGAAAAATCTAATGTTCATATTTCTTGCTTGTGCCCTGGACCTGTTAATACTAATTTTAATAACGTCGCTAATGTCCAATTTGCTATGAAGTCACTTAATAGTGATGATGTTGCAAAATATGCAATAGATAAAATGTTTAAAAATAAATTAATTATTATTCCTGGATTAAAAATGAAAATGGCAATATTTTTTAACAGGTTTATTTCGTTAAAGTTTGCCTTAAAAATAGTTTATAAATTTCAAAAAAAGAAAGAAAAAAAATAATTCTTTCTTTTTTTTAAAAATAAGATATAATAAACATTAATGAAAGAGTGATTGTATGAATAATTTATTAATTTTAAATAATTTATCAATTGGTTATAAAGATTTAATTATTTATAAAGATTTGTCTTTTAATATTGCTGAAAATACAATTACTGCAATATTATGTCCAAATAATGGTGGTAAAAGTACATTAATTAGAACATTAAGTGGTATTATTTATGGATTAGATGGAAATATAGTGCTAAATAACGTAAAATTAACTAGAAGAAATTTTAAAAAGTATATTCGTAATATAGGTGTTGTTTTAGAGGATTTAGATTATCAGTTTATTACAGATAATGTTAAAGAAGAAATAACATTTCCACTTGTTAATTTAGGATATAAAAAAAATATTATTAATAAGCATATTAAAGATGTTTCTAATATCTGTGAGATTGATAACATATTAAATAAAAAAATAAAAGTTCTTTCTAATTATGAAAAAATAAAGGTTTTAATTGCTACTAGTATTATTCATTTTCCTAAAATATTATTTTTAGATGATCCTTTTAGATTTATAAATATTAAAGAACAAAAGAAAATTTTGAATATTTTAAATAATATAAAAAACAATTATAATATTTCTATAGTTTTTACTACATCGCAAATTTCTTTAATAATCGATTTGGAAAACATTATTGTTTTAGGAAATGGAAAAATTGTTATGCAAGGAAATTATAATGATATTATAAAAAGAGATAATGAGTTAAGTAAATCAGGAATTGAAATACCTATTATGATAGATTTATCTTTAAAACTACAATTTTATAATTTATTAGACGATATATATTATGATGTTGAGGGGATGGTTGATAAATTATGGAAATAATTTTGCGAAATAATTATAATTGTAAAAAGAAAATTAATGTTGAAGAAGGCACTATTATATCTTTACAAATGAGTAACCTTAATGCTATTGTTAATAACTTATTAAATGATTATAAATTTATTAATATTAATAATAGTCAAATGTATTTTGTAGGTGAAAATGTATATGAAGAGATAAATTTATATAATAAAATTTATAATTTAAGTTTAATTAATGATGTTCTTAATATTTTAGGATTAGATGATAGTTTTTTTAATAAAAAAATTGAAAATTTATCGTACACTGAAAAAATATATTTAAATATAATTAGAAATTTATCTTTGGATAATAAAAAAATTTTATTTTATGATGTTTATAATTATTTGGATTATGCTAATCAGAAAAAAATTAAAAATTTACTTTTATATTTAAAAGATAAAAAATATATTATTCTTATAACTAGCAATGATGTAAATGTTTTGTATAAACTTGCGGATTATTCAGTATTATGGAATAAAAATAATTTTGAATATTCTAAAACAGATGATTTATATTCCGATGTTGAAAAACTATTAAAGTTTAAGTTAGAAGTACCAATTCTATCTAAAATTACATATAAAGCTCTAAAAGATAAAAATGTTAAATTATTTTATAGTAAAGATGTAAGAGATATAATAAAGGATATTTATAAACATGTATAGTGTAAATTGGAAAATTAGAGCTTTAATAACAACAATTCTTATTGTAATAACTTTTTTTATAAATAATTATTATTTATTTTGGTTGTTATTATTTTATTTGTTATTAATTTCAATTGTTGATAGAAATATTAAGTCTTTACTTTTAAATTTTTTAATAGTTTTAATTCTTTTGTTTTGTTTTTATACTTCTAAAATAAGAATGTTGTTAAAATTAATTTGTATTATAAATATTTTAGTTTTATTTTTCTGTTCTTTTACTAAAAAAGAAAAAAAATTTATGAAGTTTAAATTATTATATAAACTTAGGAAAAAATATCGTAAAAAATTATTTTATAAATATAATATTGATAAAATAAAGAGTTTTAATAAAGAAAAAGCATTAAAAACATATGCTGAAAATGTTAATATAGATAATAAAGTAAAAAGAGATATGAACTTTTTATATCTTTGTAGTAGAATTAGATTTTATGGTTATAGTAATAAACTAGGTAATTATATGGAAAGAAAAATAGGAATATATGATTTTGTTTTTTTAATAGTGTTTATATTTTTTGTTATTCTTTGTGTTTGTTTATGGTAGGTGATGTTTTTGCGTTATTTAATTTATTTTTCTTATGATGGTAGTAATTTTAATGGTTTTCAAAAACAACCAAATAAAAGATGTGTTGAAAATATGCTCGAAGATGCTTTATATAGTATTAATAATTATACAAAAACAAAAGTTACTGGTGCTGGAAGAACTGATCATGGTGTTCATGCTTTTTGTCAATGTGCACATTTTGATTTAAATATCAATATTACTTTATATAAATTGAAATGTGCTTTAAATAGTTTATTACCTCCTGATATTCATGTTTTTAAAGTTATTCAAGTAGATAGTAATTTTCATGCTCGTTATATGGTTAAATATAAAACTTATAAATATGTTATTAATTGTGGTGAGTATAATCCTATAGAAAGAAACTATGTATATCAATATTGTAAAAAATTAGACGTTGATAAAATGAAATTAGCTATTAAAGATTTCATTGGTGTTCATGATTTTAAATGTTTTGTTTCTGATTCTGTTGTTAAAGAAAACTATGTTAGAGAAATTTATGGCGCATCTATAGATGTTGATAATAATAAAATAGTTTTTAGTTTTACTGCAACTGGTTTTATGAAATATCAAGTTAGAAATATGGTTGGTACACTTGTAAAAATAGGTAATGGGAAACTTAATGTAGATTTTATTAAAAATGTTTTTTTAGATAATACATTAAAGAAATATATTACTACTATAAAACCAGAGGGACTATATTTAGTAGATATTGAATATTTTAATTAATATAGATTAAATATAGTAAAATTAGTTTATATTTGTTGACTTTTTATATACCTTTTAGTATAATTTTAATCGGTACATTTAAATCCCCACATAGGTTTGGCTTTGGGAAGGTTAAACTTAAGTAAAAGGAGAAATTTATGACAAGTTATATGCAAAAAAAAGAAACAATTGAACGTAAGTGGTATGTTATTGATGCACAAGATGCTGTTCTTGGACGTGTAGCTGCAAAAGCTGCTCATATGTTACGTGGAAAGCATAAAGCAACTTATACTCCACATATTGACTGTGGTGATAATATTATTATTATTAATGCTGATAAGGTTATTTTAACTGGAAATAAGCTTGAAGATAAGAAATATTACAATCATTCAATGTATCCAGGTGGATTACGAGTTAGAACTGCTAAAGTTATGAAAGAACAATATCCAGTTGAAATGGTAGAAAGAGCTGTTAAAGGTATGTTACCTCATACTAGATTAGGTCGTCAGATGTATAAGAAATTGTTTGTGTATGCTGGTAGTGAGCATCCACATATGGCTCAAATGCCAGAAAAAATAGAAGTTAAATAGGAGGTATAAATAATGGCAAAAAAAGAAAAAAACATTTATTATGGAACTGGTAGAAGAAAATCAAGTATTGCAAAAGTTAGATTATTTTCTGGTACTGGTAAAATTACAGTAAATGGAAGAGATGTACATGAATATCTACCTTATGAGACTTTAATTATGAATTTGTCACAACCTCTTGAGCTAACTAATACAAAAGATATTTTCGATGTTGATGTTGATGTTTTTGGTGGAGGTTTTTCAGGTCAAACTGGCGCAATTCGTTTAGGAATAGCTAAGGCTTTATTAGAATATGATTCTACAACTCCAAAAGATAGTGAGAATAGTTATAGAAAGTTGCTAAAGGCTAATGGACTTATTACTAGGGATTCTAGAATTAAAGAACGTAAGAAACCAGGTTTAAAGAAGGCAAGACGTGCACCACAATTTTCAAAACGTTAATTGTTTGTTTTACCCAATTATTTGGGTTTTTTTTTATATTTAAAAAAGGCTCTATAAGCCTTTTTGTTAATGACAATTATTTCTTGAGTCACAATTTTTAAACAAGCATATTATAATAAATACTACGATTATAATCCATAGCCAACTATAGTTGCTATTGTTTTGACATCCCCAGTAAATTGGATAACCATATTCAAATCCGTACATAAGATATCTCCTTTCTATGTATTATATTTTATTTCTTTATTTTGGTAATAATAATTACCTATTTTTTGTGATTTTTATTATTAGTTTTCATATATTGTAATGATATTTATGTTAAAAATTAAATTTAAATTTTTTTTAATTGTTATTTTATTTTTAATTATTTTAATTATTGATAAATCAGTTGCTATTTCACATATTGATGAATTTCCATTATTTGGTAAAGTTATATTTGTTGATGCTGGACACCAAAGTACGAATAAACCCAATGTAAATATAACTAGTTGTAGCAAATAATAATCTATATAAATAATAATAAACAAAGCAAATACTTTTTAACGAAGTATTTTTATTATGCTTAAAAATAGAAAGAGAGGTAGATATATGAATTTAAATTATGCAATATTTAGAAGTGAACCAATAATGACTATCAATGATTTAGCACAAATTGGATCACATAATAAGAGAGAGAAAAAAGCTTATAATCTAATCCAGATATAGATATAGAAAGAAGTAAAGATAATATAGAACTTGTTCCCTTATCAGATAAATATGTTAAGGGGTTTTATAATGTAGTAAAAAATTATAAAAAAAAACACGAAGAAAGAATGAAAACTGAACAAGAAAATAGAAAAAAGACATTTAAACAAATGCTAGATAAATCAAATAATGTTGTTGCAGATGAATTATTATTTACTGCTACTAATGAATTTTTTAAAGATATGACAAGAGAGGATATTAAAGATTGGGCTGACATTTGTATGGAATTTGTTTATGAAGATTTAGGTTATACAAAAGAACAGGTTTTACACGCAACCATCCATTTTGATGAAAAAACACCACATATTCATTGTGTTGTTGTTCCACTTATTAAAAAGATTGATAAAAGAACTAATACTGAAAGATTTACTATTTCTAAAAAACAATATATTAGAGATAAAATCCATTTATCAGAATTACAAGATAAATATCATGCAAGATTCGTAAGTAAAGGGTATGATTTAGAAAGAGGTATTAAAGGTAGCGATAGAAAACATATTAAAATCAAAGATTATAAAAAGATAAATAGAAAATTAGAAGAAAACTTAAATGTTAGAAATAATAGACTTGATAAAGCAATTAATGAATTTGATGAAAAATGAAAACTACTAAAAATATACCATTTAATAAAAATCAAGTTATAGTTAATAAAGATACTTTTGATACTATGAATAAAATAGTTAAAGCATCTAAAAAAGTTATAGAATTACAACTTAAAATAAACGAAGCATTTAATGAAATTAATAGTTATGCTAGTGGTTATAAAAGTCTTGAAAATGAGAATAAAAATATCAAACGAGAAGTCCAAGTATTAGAATATAAAAATAATCAACTTGAAAAAGAAAATAACAAATTAAATGATAAGATACAAAGAGTTATTAAATCAATTAAACAATTCTTTAGAAAAATATTACAAATTGGTGCTGAATATATTAAGGATCATGCTGAAGAAGAAGTTAAACAATATTATGATAATAAAGACTTTAAAATGTTAGATGTAAAAGATGTTGCTAAAGGCTCACAAAGAGAAGATGAATTATTTGAATATGCTAATGTACCAGTTCAATATAGAACTATCAGAACACCTTTATATAACGATGAATACGAAGGCAATTATAATATCTATGATTATGAAGAACATGATGATGAAATAGATAAAAACGATGATATGGGTATGAGTTTATAAGATTACAGAGATAATGAACAAAAAAAATTAAAAAGTATGATAAAAAAATTAAAAAGTATGATATAATTATATAAAATAGATATTAGGTTTTATATTAAAGAAAACAAATATTATGGAGCTGTTTGGAATGAATAATAATTTATTAAATATTATTACTGGCAAAGATAGAAAAAGATATAATCAAATTATTCAATTAATAGAGCGAAGAGATTATGATAAATTATTTTTAATTGATAATGACAGAGATCAAAATTTTGGTTTGTCTAATCAAAAATATGTTGATAGGATTTTAGATAGAGTTGGGCAAGAGGTTTCAAATAATCCAGAATTTTTAATACAGATGAAACAATCCCATTATCATAGAGCTAATCATTTTGTTGAAATTGCAATTAAATCAAATCCTAAAATTGTTGAAAGTTTTATAGAGCAAAATATTTGGGAATCTGATTGGGAATCTGATAAATTAGTATCGATGGCTTTAGACAATGGCTATACCCCATCGAGTGATTATATTAATAGTCATCTTAGGTCATTTTCTAGTGCTGAGGTTATGGGGAAATTAGTTGATAAAGGATATAGACCAACTAATGAAATGATGGAAAGTTATAGTTACATGAGTATTTTTTCAAATGAAAAATTGTTTATAAAAGCCTTAGATTGGGGATTTGTTCCATCGTTGAATTTTTTAAGTAAAACAAAATTATTAAATAATCCAAATTTGGTTGATAAAATACTTGATACTATAGAACTTACACCAGAAGTTATTCGTAGTCAGATTTTTTCTGGTAATGCAAAAGCACAGCAAAAGATTATAAGTGAAAGACCAGATTTGCTTTTAGAATTGTATCCTGATAGTCCTGCCTTTGAACAATTTTGGATTGAAGCATTTAAACAAGGGTATGTTCCAGAAGAAATTTTAAATAATTATTTAATAACTAGTAATCTGCTTCTTTTCTCTAAAGTTGTTAAACAAAATCCAGAAATGGTTAAATATTGCAAAATATATAAAAGGCAAAGAGAACAAATTGATGAACTTGCTTTATGCATGGGATATGTTCCAAATTTAAGTGATGTTCAAAATAGTGAATATGTTAAGAAAAGTCCAAAATTAATGCAAGCATTAATACTTCAAAGACCTGAAGCAATTAAGTATATTGAAACTAGGCCTTTAAAAGGTGGTTATTCTTTAGAAATTCCACAAAATGAATTTTTTGATTTAGTTCGTTTGTCACTTGATAATGGTTACATACCTACATTAAAAGATGTGGAAGATAATCCTAGGTTAGCTGATAGCTTTGAAATTATGAAAATTTTGGTGCAAGAAAATCCTGAATTGATAAATATAATTAGAGAGGACACTCCAAATCAAGAAGATCTATTAAAGATTGCTATCGAAAATGGATTTAATGGTACTATTATAGATCAATATAGAGGAGACAGCTACAGAAAAAATAAATTATTGTACACAGAAACTGCAATAATGTATCAATTAGATAAAGGACAACGATTAAATAATAGTATTCAATATGGTAATAATTATAGTATTAACCTTTATAATTATTTGATCAACAAAGGTTATCAAACAAAGGATATTATTAATTTGTTTAATGGTAACTTTGAAACAATGAAAGAAATTATATCTAAAAATCCAGAATATATAACTATTTTAAGTAAAGACTTATTAAGAAAAGAAATTGATGAATTAGGTTTACTTGCTATTCAAGGTGGTTATGTTCCCAAAATTGATGATGAAATATTTGGTTACGGATCTGAAACTGCAAAGTTAATGGTTAGAACCTATCCAAGTTATTTAGAAAGAGTACAATTATTAGATCGTGTTGGATTTTTTACTAAACCTTGTGAAGCATATGATGAAATATGTAAAATTTCTACTGATGCAGGATTCTTGCCAGATGTTGAAAAAATGGGAAATGGTTATAGTTATTCAACAACAACTGCCTATAATAGTAGTTATGATATTATGAAAAAAGCCATACCTTTAAAACCGGATTTAATCGAATCATGTAGTGTTGCAGATAAAAAAAAATACGATGAATTATGTAGATTAGCCATATCTTATGGCTATGAGGTAACAAGTGAATTTGTATTAACTAACTGGGGAAGTAAGATGTGCTCTAATTATGATATCATGGCAAGATACATTGTTAATCATCCTAACTTCTTATTAAATGTTGAAATAACAAATTCAGATGAGATGTTAAAATTGATTGATATAGCAATAAATTCTGGATTAAAGCTTAATCGTTTAAATCAAAATCAATTGCTTCAATTATTCTTATCTGTTGATGAAACTAAATGGTCTAATTACTTAGATACTAAGTCTATTGATTTTTTACAAAAGGCAAAAACATTATATGCTAATAATGATGAAATTTCTAAGACAGTAAACCCAAGGTTTTTGTCAGATGAAATAACTAGTCATTTTACAAAAGCTCAAGTTGAAATACTATCTTGTTATCCAAAGTTACAAGAAAAAATATTAAAATTATCTCCTAATAGTTCTAGAGCTAAAATAATTTGTGAATTAGTAGATAAATATAAGGATAATTTAGAGTGGATTCCTATTTTAGAAAAATCTTTAGATAATATAAATTCTTCTGAATATGCTAATTTACTTTCATCAATAAATGGTAAAGAATTATCATCAGAAGAAAAAGAAAATTTAATGTATTTATTAATGACAAATAATCATTTAGATATTTCTAGTTTTGAAGAATTAAAAAATATAGATTCTGTAAGAGAAAATTATATAAATATGCTTATAGAAAGAAATACTCTAGGTAGTTTAAAAACTGCTTATTTTGAAAAGACTTTTGGTATTGATTTAGCAACAGCTATTAATTTAGTAAATTTATATGGTAAAAGTTTAGAAAGCAGTACAATAAATTCTCTAGATGAAAAAAGTAGATCAGAATTTATTTTGCTTGAGAATATGAAAAAAATTATTGGTTTAAATAATCTAGACGTTTTAAAATATTATGTTGAAAATATTAACCCTGAATTTGTAGTTAAACCAGATTTAATGGTTACTTATGAAACGAGGTTAAAATACTTATTTACTCAAGAATTTAATAAAAGTTTTACTAAACCACTTCAAGAAGATAAAGTTATTAGTAATATAAATGATGAGCAGGATTTTGATATTTATTTAGCAGCTGGTCGTGATGGAAAAAAGAAATGTAGAATGATGATAACTTCTGTTGGCGCTTATACAAGTATGGAAGAACCAGACGATTACTATGCTAGTTGGAATGTCGATAAAATAGCATCACATGGTTGTTGTTGTAGTTATGTAGGTGAAAAAAATTTAGGTACTGCAGAAGTAAAATATTGTTGTTTAGGGTTTACAGATTATGAGTTAGGTGCATTACAATTATCTGGACCTTATGATTTATGTTCTGCATCAACCGAAGATAGTTATCAAATATTTTCAATGTATTCATCAATGTACTTATTACCAGATGATGTTTTAGGTTATACTAGACATACACATAACGAAACAGTCTGGGAAAGAAGAAGTATTTCTGGAGATGCTATGTTTAAAAAACAACCATCTTATATAGTTTACTTTGTAGATAATTTTGAAGATAGACTAAGCGATCCAGAAGCAATGAAACAATGGGAAACTGTTAAAAAAGCAGCATCTAACTTTTCTATTGAAGTAGATGGTGTTAAGAAAACTTTACCTATTATGGTTGTTGAAAGAGAAAAAATAGCAAAATCTCAACTTGAAATAATTCAAAATAGATTAAATGAATTTAAAACTACTTTAGACTCAAAATTAATAAAAGATATTATATCAGATTATGAAAGTAATTATGCAGGTAATAGAGAATATCATCTTAATATATCTGAAAAGTATTTTCCAAAACATGATCAATTATCAGATAGTATTGTTGGTGAAATTATAGAAACAATAGAAAAAATATATACAGCAGAGCCTAATATTGCAATTGAGTGTATTTATGAATTAGAAAAAGCGGTTAGAAATGAGCAAGAAAAATATAATAATACTCAACATGGACTTGGACAATCACTACCTTCTTTCAATATTGAAGAAGCATTAATTGATATTAACAAATTAAAATCATCGTTTAAAATAAGTATTGATTCAACCTTAGTTATGGTTAATAATAGTGATGGTAATGAAAGACAATTTGAAAAAAGTGATATTTCTACCATTGATCAAGCAATTCTTGATACACAATTATCTTCTTCTAATGTTATGAGTGCATTAACCGATAGTGGATTATCTACTTCACTAGTTATGTATGAAAATGAAATCAAAGAAGAAAATGTAAATGGCAGATTAAAAGTTCATGGACAAAGACATATAAAAAATGTTTTGTTGTACTCTACATTAATTGGACAATCTGTTGTTCAAGATAAACATGATTTAGATTTAATAATGCTATCTGCTAAATATCATGATATAGGTAGAAAAACTGATGCTTATGAAGAACATGCTGAATTAAGTGCGAAAATTGCTATTGAGAAATTAAAAGATAAATGTTCTCCAGAAGATTTATCAATAATTAGTACTATAATTGAATTTCATGAAACACCAAGAAATGTTGCTAATGTTGATGAATTATTTGTTTCAATGGCTCGAAAAAATGGAATTACTGATGATCAAATACCAAGAGTAAGACAAATGGCTGAAGTATTAAAAGATGCAGATGCACTTGACAGAACTAGATTTGTTAACAAAGCACGATTAAATCCAGAATTTTTACAATATAGTGTTTCAAAGCAATTAATAAAGTTTGCATCATCACTACAAGAAACTTATGCAATTTATGATTTAAAAGAATTTCATTGTGATGAAGCAATAGGTGTTTTATTACAAACTTATACTCCACAAGAAGTTTTAAGAACTATTAGACATAGTACTAGAGGAAATTTAAGAAATGAAGATATTCAAAGTTTTATAAATTCTTGGGCAAGTTCAAGTTTGCAAAGAACTGATGAATTAGAATCAATGTTAAGCGAAAATGGTATTGGTAAAGAGGAAGGTGTTAAACATGGAAAATAATGATTTAAAAGGACCAGAAATTTTAAATAAGGAAGAATCTGTCGTTGAACAAGAACAAGTATCAAATTCCATAAATGAACCAAATTTTAACCAAAATTTAACAAATGAGCAAAAATTAGAATATCTTAGTAAATTAATACAAGATACAGAACAAAATTTAGAATCGAATGGTATAAGTAAAAAATTAATCAAATAATCTAAAAAAGCGAAAATTCAAAAGAAATTACATAACTAATGAATTTTCGCTTTAAAAACTATATCAGACGATATAGTAACCCACTATGCTATTGGCAAAGCCAATAACAGTGGGCGAAGGCTTTTGAAACCCCATTTAAGCAACATACCGCAAACTTTGTAAGTGGTATTGTTGCCTTTTTATTTGAATCAAGTTTAAATAAAAAGAAAAGATACGCATTATATTTATATTACATAAATATTAATTTGTGGTGCGTATCTTTTATATAAAAATAATCTTAATGACTAATCTAACGAAAAGCCAAAAAGATTATTTTTTCTTTTGCCTTGCAAAAGTATGGATGAATAAAATTACTTTTCTCACTTTCACGAGTAAACTCGCAAAACGTGTTCGTAATTTTATTCTTCCTTATCTATAATTTTTCCAGAAATGAAATTATATTTAACATTATTCTTTATTTCCATTTTAGGGAAAACCCCTTTATCAAATGATGGGTATTTTGATTTATCTAATTTTTCTAAATTAGGTCTTATTAAAACAATTATTTCTTTTAATCTTTCTAATATTTCATCATTTGATATTTCTTTCTTTTCTATTTTAGCAAGTTCTATCTTATCAATTAAATCAGCAATTCCACCTTTAACTGAAAAATCAACTTTTCTTTTTTCTTCAATATGTTCTAAAGCATCAGAATAAAATTGCTCATAACTTTTGATTTGTCTTTGATAATCTGCTGTTGATCTTCTATCAATAAAATCTTTTCCCCAATTTATATCTATATCATCATATTCAGCAAGTTTCATTAAATCAACCATACTTAAATTTAATGTTTCAGCAATACCTTTTAAATATAAAACATTAGGTTTTAATCTCTTACCTGCTTCAATACGAGAAACTTCGGCACAATCCATATTTGCTCTACGAGATAATTCTCTTTGTGAAATACCTAGTTTTTCTCTTGCTTCTGCTATTACTTTTCCTAGCTCTGTAGTAGTTTTCTTCATAAATCATAACCACCTTTCTTCGTTTCAACTTATGTAACCATATCACAATATGATGAGAAAGTCAACGAAATTGTAATTATAGTGTTGATAAGCTCAAAATAAGATGGTAGACTATATTTAATTTGATGAGCTTTACATCAAAGAACATTAACAGAAAGGAGGAAACCTATGAATGAAGATTAGATACCTAGAAGTTGCAGATAGTATTTGGAAAGATAAAAAAATTCCAATGGAAACGAAATTGATCTACTCATATATTTATACTAAAGGATTTGAAAGATTACTTACAGATATAAATGTAGGAGAGATTCAGAGAGTAGTAAACATCACAAATATAGATTTGAGAAAAAGTCTTGAATTATTAGAATAATTAAAATATCTAATATATCTAATATATAAAGAATACTCAAACGGAATGTACACAATAACACTTAACTAGAAAAGTAACAATGAACGCTAGTTATAAGAGGCTCGATAAGATATTAAGGCTTATATCAGAACCTATCTTATAGAAATATAAGATGAATACAAGTTTGAACTATAACTTATTTCAAAGAACAAATTAAGTATTAAGGGTTAAAAATATGTATGTTATAGCTCAAACTATTACCAATGGAAACTTATTTCTTCATAGGCATATTGCACCCTTAAACACCAGAAACTATAATTTGAAGGATGGGATATATGGCTTTTATAAGGTATTTTATAGCTGTACCGAGAATAATATTAAATGACCAAACTTGTTCCCAAACAGATAAGTTAGTTTATGGAGTGATTAATTTACTATCAAATAATAATGAGTATTGCTACGCCAGTAATAGTTACTTTACTAATACATTAAGTGTTAAAGAAAAAACAATATCTAACTCTATTAATAAATTAAAAAGGAAAAAATATATTGAAGTTAAATTTGTTAATAGGCAAAGAAGAATTTATTTAAATAACGAAATAGTAAGTAAAGAAAATTCTAAGATATTAGAAAAAAAAGAGGATAAATACATAGTAAAAAATTACCAAGATAAAAGGAAAAAATATACAAGGAAAAATAATAAGACTCATAATGAATTAATTCCATATTGGATGGAACATCCAGAAGTTTGTGTAGATGATCCAGCTAGTCCAGATGAACAAGCATATATGGAAAATTTGTTAAAAGAGTTTAAGGAGGATTGATATATGATTAAAATAGGAGGATATTCTTTATAGAGAATAACAAAGGGGGGTATAGATAAAATGAAGGTAAATTATAATGTAATATATGTAACAAAAGATAATAAAGTAATCGAAGAAACTGATTTAAAAGATATTATTGCAAAAAAATTACTACGAGTTATATTAGCAGAAGAAGAGGACAGCGTAGCTTTAAATAATTCTTAAAATGTTATATAATCTCTTTGTAGATTTATATTTGCTACAACTAATCGGAATTGAGGTGTTGTAGTAAATGGAAAAGGTAGGTGTATATTGTAGGCTATCTGATGAAGATAGATATAAGAAAAACAAAAATGATGATAGTGAATCAATCGCTAATCAAAAAAGTATGCTTTTAAAATATGCTTTGGATCAAGATTGGGAAGTTGTAGATATTTATTCAGATGATGATTATTCTGGAGCAGGAGTTGAAAGGCCAGATTTTAATAGATTAATTAATGATTGTGAAAATGGAAGAATAAATATTGTACTGTGTAAAACTCAAAGTAGATTTTCAAGAGATATGGAAGTAATAGAAAGATATTTACATAATAAGTTTATTGAATGGGGAGTTAGATTTGTAAGTATAGTGGATAATGCTGATACCAACAATGAATCAAACAAAAAGTCAAGACAAATCAATGGACTTGTTAATGAATGGTATTTAGAAGATTTATCTAACAATGTTAAAAAGTCATTAAAGAATAAAAGAGATGATGGTTTATTTATGGGGAGTTTTGCTCCTTATGGATATATGAAAGACTCCAATGATAAACATAAACTTATTATTGATCAAAATGTTGCACCTATTGTTAGAGAAATTTTTGAAAAATATAAAAATGGACTTGGTTATCATAAGATATGTGCTAGTTTAAATGAAAGAAAAATATTATGTCCATCTCTTTATAAAAAATCTATTGGAAGTAATTTTGTATGTTGTAATTTTGATTATGATACTACTGGAATATGGACTCCAGACACAATAGCAACAATGCTTAGAAATGAAACCTATATGGGTAATTTAGTACAAGGCAAAAGAACAAACATTAGTTATAAAAATCATAAGGCAAAAAAAGTTCCTGAATCAGAATGGAGTATTACTGAAAATGCTCACGAGCCTATTATTGATAGTGAAACTTGGTATTTAGTACAAAAAAGACTAAAGAAACACCATAGACCAACAAAAGATGGTAATATACATATATTAAGTGCAAAAGTCTATTGTGCAGAATGTGGAAAAATATTTGCAAGAAATCAATGTAATGTAAAAGGTGAAAATGGAACAAGAGTAAAACGAGCATATCTACAATGTAAAGGAAATAAAAAATATCATGTCTGTGATAATAATAGATCGATAAGATATGATGTTATAGAAAAGTATGTACTTGATGCCATAAATGGTTTATTAAAAAAATGTAATCAAAAATTACTAAAAGAAGAATTTAATGAAACATTAGAAAGACAAAATAGACAAGATACATTAATTACTAATTTAAATAAAGAGAAAGCTAATCTTGAAAAGAAGTTAAATGAAAGCAAGTTGTACTTTAAAAATCTTTATATGGATAAGATGAAAGGTATTATATCAGAAGATGATTTTCAAATGTTAAGAGAGGAATATACAAAAGATGTTGAATCTTATCAAACAAGACTTGAAGATATAGAAAAACAACTTGATGAAACTGAAACTAGAAAAGAAAATTCAAAAGATATAGAAAGCATATTAAAAAAATATAAACATATTAAAAAACTAACTAGAATAATAGTGGAAGAGTTTATAGAAAAAATATATGTTGGTGCATTAGATAAAGATATCAACACAAGAGATATTAGGATTGAATGGAATTTTGATTTATAAAATATAACCTATAATAAAAAAGAATATGGTTTCTGGGGTTAAAAGGTGCAAGCCATGGAGGACGTGATCCTGGTGTAGTATACGGAAACATTTATGAGAAAGACATTAATTTAGAAATTGCTAAAGTATTAGAAGAAAAGTTATCTTTGAAAGGAGCAACTGTATTTTTAACTAGAGATAGTGATATAGACCATTCTAGTGTTTATGATGCACATAAAAAAAGAGGAGATTTATATCGAAGAATTAAAATGATAGATGAGAATTATTTAAAAACTGATATTTATTTGTCTATTCATGTTAATTGGTATAAAAATTCATATTATAAAGGTGCAGAAGTTTTATATTATGAAGGTAATAAATTTAATGAAACTTTAGCATCAAGCATTCAAGAAAGTCTTAAAAAAAACACTTCGACAAATAGAGAAATAACAACTACAAATCTTTATATGTATAAATATATTAATACTCCTGGAGTACTTATAGAATGTGGTTTTTTATCTAATTATCAAGAAAGAAAGTTATTGCAAGATAAAAATTATCAGGAAACTCTTGCAATTAGCATAACAGAAGGTGTTATTGAATATTTTAATAATATTTAGGATTTTTAAATTATATGAATAAAAATACTATTAGTGATGGTAAGGGAGATTATATGAAAAAAATTACATTAATAATAGTATTTTTAATTAGCTTTTTTTTATCTGATAAAGTTTTAGCAAAAGAGGCAATATTTTCTTCTTCAGAAAGTTTAAATTCTATTTCTTATGTTAAGTATGATGGGCATTATTATTATTTTAGAAATGCAAAAGCTATAAGAAATGTTTTAAATAATAATATTGCTTATTGTATAGAGCCATTTGCTACTTTAATTGATGGAACTAATTATACAGGTTTTATTGAATATGATAGTGCTTTTAATTTAACTAAAGAACAATGGGAAAAATTGAAACTTTTAGCATATTATGGTTATGGTTATAAAAATCATCTTGAAGAAAAATGGATTTCTATAACTCAGATGTTAATTTGGAGAACTGTTGATCCAAATCATTCTTTTAATTGGATTGATAATGTTAATGATAAAAATATTATTTATCCATATAATAGTGAAATAGAAGAAATTGAAAGTTTGGTAAGTAGTCATAATTTGATACCAAGTATTCCTAATGAAATTACAATGAGTATTAATGATAGTGTTGAATTATTTGATAATAGTTTGCAATTAAATAAATTTAAAATTATCGAGTCAGACATTGATGCAAAAATTGTAGATAATAAATTAATTATAAATTCTTCAGAAGAAGGAAATAAAAAAATAATATTGGCAAATTACGACGATAGTTTATCATATTCCACGGAGTTTTTTTATAGTTTTGGTACTCAAAGTGTTATTGAAAGAGGAAATGTTGATTTTTTACAATTTGAGGTTAATATTTATGTAGAGTCTGGTAGTATTAAAATTATGAAATTAGATAGTGATTCTAATTCTGTAATACCTAGTGGAGAAGCAAGTTTAATAGGGGCTAAATATTCGGTATTTGATATGGATAATAAATTTATAGGTGATATTATTATTGGGGAAAATAATATTGGTGTTTTGGAAAATCTTTCATATGGAAAATATAGAATCAAAGAAGTAGAAGCTGGTAAAGGATATTATATTGATAGAAATGAATATTTTGTAGACATTGATAGCGATAACTTAAATGTAGAGTTAAACTTAAAAAACGACGTTATAAAGTCAAAAATTAAAATTATTAAATATTATGGTTCAAATGAAGATTATGCTAATGTTTCTATGAAAGTTGAAAGTGGAATTACTTTTGATTTTTATGATTGTAATAATAAATTAATTTATACTGGAATTACAGATGAATTTGGAATTTTAGAAGTGATTTTACCTTATGGTAAGTATACAATAAAACAAGTTAATACTACTACTAACTATGATAAAGTTGATGATATAACTATTATTGTTGATGAAAGATCGAATGTTAGTATAACTTTACCTCTTTATGATATTGAAATAGATGTACCTGATGCTTATATTGAAGATGAATCTAAGTTCTATGATTTTATTTTATTATTAATTTTATCTATATTGTCTGGAGTTGTTTATGTTATCAATAGTAAATAAAGTAATATTCATTTTATTTGTTTTTTATTTAATAATAAATTTATCATTTGTAAATTTATCTAATTCACGTACTATGTCTGATATAGAATTTATTAATAATGGAAATAAAGTATTAGAAAAACCAATTATATCTTTAATAATTCCTAAAATTAATTTGCATAATGATATATACGATAAAAATAGTATTAAGAATAATATAGATATGAATGTGCAAATAATGAAATATTCTAATATGCCTAATGAAAATAATGGTAATGTTGTTTTAGGTGGGCATTCTGGTAGTGGTTCAGTAGCTTATTTTAATGATTTAGTGCATTTATCAATAGGTGATGAAATAATTTTAGAGTATTGTGATAAGAAATATATATATGTTGTTTCTAATATTTATAATGATTATAAAGATGGGAGAATTTCAATTAAACGCAATATAAATGATACGACCGTAACTTTGTTTACATGTAATTTGTTAAATAAAAATCATTATTTAGTTATTATTGGAACTTTAAAGTCCATTGCTTAATAAAAAAGCCTGATGTTATCAGGACTTTTCTTTTTTAATTTTTTCTTTCTTTTCAATAATATGTATTATGTAATACATTATATAAGAAATTATTCCTAGTATAAAAACTGACGTAATTACTAAATTAATATTAAATACTTGTGATCCATACATTATTAAGTATCCTAAGCCTTCCTTAGATACTAATAATTCTCCCATTATTACACCGATTAAAGACATACTAATGTTTATTTTAAATGCGTTTATTATGTTTTGTTTATTACTAGGTAAAATTACTTTAGAAAATATTTGCCATTTGGTTGCATTAAAACTTTTTAATAATATTATATAGTTTTTTTCTGTTGAGATAAATGCATTATATATGTTTATGATGCTTATTATCAAGGATATCATTAGAGCCATAAAGATAATTGAATTTGTACTTGTTCCTACCCAAATAATTATTAATGGACCTAATGCAACCTTTGGAAGAGAGTTTATGACAGTTAAGTAAGGATCAACTATTTTAGCAATAGTTTTATTCCACCATAATATAGTAGCTACTATTAAACCTAATATTGATGCTAAAAGAAAACTTATTATTGTTTCATAAAAGGTTACTCCTATATGTGTTAATAGTTTATCTTTAAATAGTTTTATCGTTGTATTTATAATATTTTCTGGTGATGAAAATAGAAAAGTGTTAATTATTTTTAAGTTAGCAAGAATTTGCCACGTTGCAATAAATATTATAAGTATTAAAAATTGAAATAGTATTACAAGATACTTTTCTTTTTTTTTCTTTTTTAAAAATTCTTTATGTTCTTTACTGTATATGGACATCTAAATCCCTCCATATTTTATCGTAGTATATGCTAAATTCTTTTTTTGTTCTGTTTTTTATTGGTGTTTCTCTTTTTTCATAATTTATTGTATAGATACTTTTTATAGTAGATGGTCTTTTAGTTAAAACAATTATTCTATCTGATAGACTTATAGCCTCACTTGAGTTCTATTTTTCAAAAAAAACAATAATATTTATTGATGAATATGATTAACACAGGTATTTATATTAGAGTTTCAACTGAAGAACAGGCAAATAATGGTTATTCAATTAGAGCTCAAGAAGAAAAATTAAAATCTTATGCCAGTATAAAGGATTGGAATGTTTTTTCTGTTTATATTGATGAAGGTATAAGTGGAAAAAATATTGTTGATCGTAAAGAATTAAGACGATTAATTGATGATATAAAAGAAAATAAAGTTAATAATGTTTTAGTTTATAAAATAGATAGGTTAACAAGATCAACAAAAGATTTAATCGATCTTATAGATATTTTTAATAAATATAATTGTAGTTTTAATTCTTTAAACGAGTCAATTGATACTAAGACATCTACAGGGAGAATGTTTATAAAAATAATAGGTATTTTTGCTGAATTTGAACGGGAAAACATTGTTGAAAGAGTCAAATTGGGATTAGAAAGGAAAGTAAAAGAAGGCTATACTATTGCATCAAAAAATGTAAGTTATGGTTATATTAAAGAAAAAGGAAAAAAAATTCAAAAAGTAAATAAAGAAGAATCAATAATTGTTAATAAAGTTTTTGATTTATTTTTAAAAGGGTATTCATATACGGAAATTGCCAATATTTTAAATAATGATAATATTTTGACTAAAAATAAATGTAAATGGTCTTATAAGACGATAAAGCTTCTTTTATTAAATCCTAATTATATTGGTAATGTTCGCTATGGAATAAATAGTGATAGATACTTTGAAACTAAAGGGAGGCATATTCCTATTGTTAATATTAATAAATATTTATCTGTACAAAAAAAAATAAAAAATTATCGAAAAAGCAAAGGAATTTTTAAAGTTAGATGTACATGTGGTAGTTTAATGAAAATTAAGAAAACTTGTCATCTAACAAAAAATAATAAAAATAAAGTTTATATTCAATATTTTTGTAATTGTTGTAGATCTAATTGTGTAAGTGAAATTATATTAAAGAAAAAGTTATTATGTATGTTAAATGTTGATGAAAGGGATAGTCAAAAATTTATTTGTATTGTTAAGAATATTAAAGAATTAATTGTTTTGGATAAAAATATTAAAGAAATTTTATTTTATTCATAAAAAGACAAATTTATACAAATCATTGGAATAAACTAAAATTGAGGTGGTGATATGGAGTTTATTAGAAAAATTGTCGTTTTGGCTTTTAGCTTATTATTACCTTTTAATTTAAATGTTGAGTTTCCAATTGATTTTAAAGAAATTAATTACAAAGAAATAGTAGATATAGTTGTTAGTAGTCAAGTAAATTCTGAATATGTAAATGTAGCAAGAAATAAATTTAATAATCAAGATATTGTTGGACGCCTTTATATAGAATCTATTGATATTGATGTTCCTTTGGTTCAGGCAGAAGACAATGAATATTATTTAAATCATGATGTTTATAAAAACTTTGATAATGTTGGTTCTATTTTCCTAGACTACAGAAATAATATTGATCTTGATACAAAACTTTTAATTTATGGACATAATTCTAAGAATATCGCGACAGATTTTAAAAAGTTAGAAAATTTTCTAAAGTTCGATTTTTTTAATAACTTGGATAACAGAAAGCTTATTTTAGAAAGTAATAATAAAATATCTTATTATGAAATATCAAATGTAGTAATTACAGTATCTGATTTTCAGCATATGAAGCTAGCTTTTACTAAAGATGAATGGAATGACCATATTGATTGGTTAAATAAATCATCTTTGTATCAAAGCACTTTTGATTATGATGATGAAATTTTAATTATGCAAACGTGTTATTATGAACCAGATGATTCTTATCTTTTAATAATTGCTAAAAAAATAGAGGAGGAATTGTATTGAAAATAAAAAAAATATTATTAAGTTTTTTATTTATTTATGTTTTTTTACCTAGTTTTGTTTTGGCGTTAGATTATAAAAGTGGTGATATAAGGAATGAAGAAGTTAGTGTTAGTAATGATGAAATTGTAGTAACTAAAAAAGTAAGTAAAACAGAGGAAGATTTTGTTTATAATGTAGAGTTTGTAATAGAAGGGGAAAGTACACTAGAGTCTTCAACTAAAAATGTTTATGTATCTGTTATTTTTGACAGATCAGGTAGCATGCTTTGTGCTAATGGAACAAAAACATCTTCCGATTTGTTTTATAATAAGTTTACTAATATAAATAATCAAAATTTATATTGTAGGGTTACTGATTCTATTAATAATTATAAATGGGAGAATGCCGTTAATGGTGCTATAAGTTTTTCTAAGGATATAACAGAAAATATTCCAACTAGTAAAATCAATTTAATTACTTTTTCTAGTAATGCTTTAAACAAAATTTCATGGACTAATCAAGTATTTAATACTAGTGATTTTGATTATCCATATGGCGCTACAAATTTACATTTAGCAGTCGATCTTGCTAAAGAAAATTTAGATTCAGTTGAAGATAATTCTTTAAAATACATATTGATAATAAGTGATGGGGAACCTAATAGTACTGAACTTTTATTTCAGTCAATAGCTAGAGTTAAAAATGCTGGAATAAAGATATATACTGTTGGTTATGACACTAGTGAGGATGCAAAAAATATCTTAAAAAGTATAGCTAGTGGAAAAGAGTATTACTATGATGCTACAACTGATGGTATTAAAGATGTATTAAAAGAATTAGCAACTGACATTAAAGAGATTTCTGCTGGGAAAGATGCAGTATTAATTGATACTATTGGCGAAGATTTTTCTTATGTATCTGGAGAAGGAGTAATTGTCAATGATAAAGTTGTTACTTATTCTTTAGGTGAAATAAGTGATGAAAAAAAATCTTTTAATTTTAAGATAAGGTTAAATGATAATTTGGAAAATGGCTGGTATGCTACTAATAATATTTTAAATGAAGGAGTTGTATTAAAATATAAAGACAAAGATAATCAGGAACAAAAACTTGTAATGTCTTCATCTTCAGAAGTTTATTATGAAAAAGAGAAATATCCATATACTATAAATTATTATAAAGATTCTATTTCAGAAGAAAATTTACTTGGAACTATTAGTGATTATTTAGAACTAGGTGGAATAGTAAATGTAGAGAAAGATAAGTATTTGCCTATTGGTTATACTAGTGAAAATATTATTTTAAATGATTTTGTTATAGACAAAGACAATAATGTTTTAAATATTGTATACGAGAAAAATATTTATTCTTATCATATAGAATATTACAAGGATGAAATATCACGCGTTAATTTAGTAGCAAAAACTAAAGATGTTTTTAGGGAGTATGGATCATTAGTTACTACTGAAGATATTGTTAATGATTTTGGAGAAAATTGGTTAAGTTTATATAAACCAAATGGTTATAAAGATGGTATTGCATCTACAAATGAAATATCTATCGATGTTGAAAACAATGTAATCAAAGTTTTATATTTAAAAGAAGAAACAAATTATTATAAAATATTATATTATTTTAATGGAAAGATTGATAACAGTAAAACAGTTATAGTAACCGATCAAATTATTGGAACAAGAATTGATAATATTAAGTTTGAAAAATTTGACAATTATTCTTTAAAAGAAGTAATTAATTATCCATTAGTTGTGTCAAACAATGCTGATGATAATGTAATAGAAGTTTTTTATGAATTAAATGATGATATTGTTCTTCCACCTAATACATTCGTTAATAATAATATAAATTACCTTCCAAAGATTTTACTTATTATTATAGGTGTACCATTAGTTTTATTTGTAAATAAAAAGTATAATAATGTAAATAAGATAAAAAAATAGTTTTATATTATTTACAAAAAATTTTAAAACTTATATTATTTTAATATAGGTGATGATTGATGTTCAAAAATTCTTTTCTAAAGATTGGTTTTGCACTTATTTTTATTGGAATTTTTGTTATGTCTTTAGAGCATGTTTTAGCTTATATAAATGATTATTCTATTGATGTTGAGAAAAGTAATAATATTAAAAATAATATAAATTATTATTATGATATTTTTAATATAAATGCAAATGAATTAAAAGATGATATGGTTATAATTAGTGATTCTTTTAATGTTTATTTTGATGATTTTGATATAGAAAAAAATAATATTTTATCTTCAATAGAAAAAATACATGATAGGTTAAATAATAATTCTTTTAAGATAATTGTTTTGTATAATAGTTGTCAATATGATTTTGATAATAATTTATTAAATGAAAAATGTAGAGTTTTTTCTAGTAATTATTTAAAAATGATTGATTCTTATAGAATTATAGTGGATAAATATAATGATTTTGTTAAACAGTATAATAGTTATGCTTATGAAAATGGTAAAACTAAATTAAGTTTTTACATTGGTGATATAAATTTGTTATTAAAATTAATTTATAATGATTTGAAGTAAAGAGGTGTAGCAAGTGAAATATGTAAAGAACCAAAAAGTTAGTGTATGTAAGTTTTTTGCAATATTTTGTTTATTTGCTATTCCTTTTTTTGTTGCAATTCAAATTATTGTTATTAATAATAAAACAAAGGTTAATGATGATTTTAAAATAGCTATTTTGTCTTTACTTGTAATTTTAATTGTTTGTTTAATTATAAATTGTATTTTTTTGTTAAGAAATAAAAGAATTTTTAATTTTTGTAATTTGCAAAAAAAGATAGGTTTTGTTTTAGTATTATTTGCATATATATTAGAAATTTTTGGTGTTGTTAATTTAGTTTATTATAATAATGATTTTAAAGATTGGCTTATAAATTCTAGTATTGGTTCATTAAATTATAAGTATGTTGCAACAATGATTTATGATGATGAGACAATTAGTGATGTAGTCGATAATGAGTATGTCGATTTAAGTGATGACGAAATAGATTTTTCTATGGTAGATAGTAACTTAGAAGTATATGCTAATAAATATGAAGAGGAAATTCTTAATCATAATGAAGATGATATTTATAAAATTATTAAGATTTCTGGTACTACTATTGGTGCTGATTATCACTACGAAGGGTATATGGCTGTTATATACGATCCTTCTTTAGTTAAAATTGCTAAAAGTAGTGGTGCAGGTACTTCAGATACTTCTTATGGTGAAACATTGTCAGTAATTTCTAGGGAAAATAATGCTCTTATAGCAATGAATGCTGGAGGATTTTATGATCCAAATTGGAATAGTAATGGTGGTATTCCACATGGTCCTGTATTTATTGATGGTATACTTGATTCTAATTATGCTAGTGGTGATGCTGGTGGTGGGATTATTGGTTTTGATAAGAATGATAAACTTATTTTAAAAAAGATGACAGTTGATGAAGCATATTCATTAGGAATAAGGGATGCTGTTGAATGGGGACCATTTTTAATTGTAAATGGTGTTAATTATTATAAAAATGTTAATTATTATACTTGGACTTGTGGGCGAACAGCTATTGGGCAAAGGGCGGATGGAATTGTTTTAATGTTGGTAATTGATGGATTACAAAGTCATTCTAAAGGCGCAAGTTATGCTGATATGGCGCACATAATGGAGCTGTATGGTGCAGTTAATGCTGCAAATTTAGATGGTGGAACATCAACTGCTATGACTGTTAATCATGAATATATCAATTCTCCTTGGAATGGTTATGTTCCAACTTATAGATGGCTTCCTAATGCTTGGATTGTTGTTAATAAATAATTTCTCTTTTTAGAACTCAAGTTCACCTAAGTCATGTGTTACCATAATAGCAGTTTTTCCTTCATTTTTTATTATTTTATATAAGTCATCAGACAGTGCAAGTCTTGTTTGATAATCTAGTGCTGATAGTGGTTCATCTAATAATAAAATGTCTGGATCTGTTGCTAGTGTTCTGATTAAAGCAACTCTACGAATATAATGTGGACACTAATACCTTATCAAAACCTTGAAAAATAAGGCTTTTTTAAAATTTCTTTTTTTATGTTTAACTTGTATTTTAAAGATTTATTATTACTTTCCGACAAATTGTCGGGAACAGAGTTATTTATTTTCTATTTGTTTTTTGTCATCTATGTATTGATAGTTTAAAGCATTTTGATTTGATATAGCTGATTTTTTAGTTGCTTTTTCGTAAGACTTTCTAGCATCATTAGCAACTTGTCCACCTATACGAGCAACTTTCATATTTTCTTTAAATCCTTGTGGATGTTCTGATTTTGCTATATCACGAGTAGCAATTTCTCCTAAATCAGTAAGTAGAACTTCTATATCAGTCATATTATCTCTTAAAGATTCTTTTCTAATACCTTTATATACTTTATATTCACTTGCTTTCATTCCTGACCAACCTTTATATATTTCGTTAGTAAGCATTGCATATTCTATAGGTTTTTCAATGCCACCATCTTTCCATATATCAGTTAGTTGAAATCTATCAACCATTCCAGTTAATCTTTTTTTAATCCATTCATCACTATAACCTTTATTACGATAATAGTTAATAATTCTATTGCCAGCAATCTCTGGGTCAAATACTTCATCAATTCTTTCACTACCAAGATTCGCTAACCACATTTTCATAGGTTCAGCTTTTGGACTAGGTACAGATTCAATAAGTCTAAATATTCCTTTTGTATCTAATGTATCAGTATTATAGTATTTGCCATCAGCCGATTTCATTTTCAGTTGGTTAGTATTGCTAACCAACTCACTTCCTTCATTATTTAATTTATTTTTAAGCCATTTCCAATAATTTCTTGATTTTTGATAATCATTATCAGTTAATGCTCCAATAACATCAATTACACTAAAATAATATTCTTCTTTTTCTGCATCCCATATACTTCTAATAGTAGTATTTTCAAATAAGTTTGAAATTGTTTCTGATTTATTTTCTTTCATTTATTCACCGTCCTTTACTATTTATTTTTAATATATATTAAGTAAAAGGTTATAGAAGTGTATAACCTCTCACTTATATTATTCTACAAAAGTTTTGAATTTCCTTTTTTATTTTGAAATTTGTTAATCAAAATTCCATTTGATTTCAATATCTCTTGTATTTGTTTCATCATTAATCTTACCAATATAGATTTTATCTACAAATTCATCTACTATAACTCTGTTCAATTTTTCTAATTGTTGATATTTATTAAATAATTCTTTTGTATTTTTGTTTGAAGATTCTTTTAGTGTATAATAGTTAATCTCATTATCAATAGATTTTAATTGGTCTTTTAACTTTTCATCATCATTATTATAATTAGTAATTAATTCTTTAAATTGTTCTGCATTAATTATTCCATTAACTTTATCTTCATAAAGACTTTTTAAATAATTTTTAGTCTTTGCCATTTGATTAACTATAGTTTCTTTTTGTTTCGTTAATAAATTGATTTTTTTAGTGAACTTATTATTTTCTTTTTTTAAAGATTCTGTTTCTAAAATATTTAAATCGTAAAACTTTTTAACTTTTTTATTAATATGGCTTAATACTAATTCTTCTAAAGCATCATACCTAATCGCTGATTTATTTATACAATCATTATAACCATCTCTATTATTAGAACATACTAGATATTCATGTTTAGAAGAATTTTTCTTTCTCATATATCGATCACATTCTTTACAAAATACTTTGCCAGAGAAGTTATGAACAACTCCTGTTGATTTCATAGGTTTTGTTCTTTCTTTCAAAGCAATTTGAACTTTTGCAAATGTTTCTTCATCAATTATAGCTTCGTGCATATTTTCTCTACGAATCCATTCATCTTCAGGTTTATTAATTACTTTATGATTTTTATAACTAACAGTAGTTCTTTTTCCTTGAATTAAATGCCCTAAATATAATTCATTTTTTAATATTGTTTTAATAGCATTAGTATTCCATTTTATTTCTTCTCTAGGTCTATTACTAATGACATTTAATTTAATACCTTTTTTATATTTATAAAAAGAGGGGCAAGGAATATTTTTATCATTTAAGTAATGAGCTATTCCTGTAAACCCCATACCTTTTAAATATAAATCATATATTTCTTTAACAACTTCACTAGCAATAGGATCAATAACTAACTTATTATTATCTTCTTTAGATACTTCATAACCAAATGAGGCGAAAGGAGAAATGAATTCTCCTTGCTTCATTTTAGAATTAAAAGCACTTCTGATATTGTCTGAAACATCTTCTAAATACCATTCATTAACTAAACCATTTATCTGTCTTGATTTTTTATTACCACTATTATCAGTATCTGCATTATCAGATAAGCCGATAAATCTTATATTCCATTCTTTGAATTTATTGTTGATATACTTTTCAACGATTTCCATATCTCTTGAAAATCTAGATTGACTTTTACATAAAACTACATCAATTTTACCATTTTCACAATCTCTAATTAATCTTTCAAATTCAGGTCTATAAGTACCAGCACCTGATAAATCTTCATCACAATATTCATCAACCAACATAAATTGTGGATTTTTCTCGATATAATCTAGCAACATATTTCTTTGATTTTTAATAGATTCACTATCATCATTTTTATTAATTTTATCTTTATCTTCATTTGATAATCTTAAATAAATAACAACTCTTAATAATATCTTCTCTCTAACACTCTCCATTTCATTCATAACTATTACCTCCTAACTTAAGGCAATAATTACTTATCAAGTTAAACTTATAACCAATACAATTATACCATCTAATTACACTCATTTGTGCAAGTTTCCATAAATAATATAATATTTAATAACTTTTTATTTATGATCTCTTTTAAATCGTTATCGGTTATAGTTTTTTCTACTACTTCTTTAACATTATAGACTATATTTATAAAGCTCACCTCTAATTTAAATATATTATTTAAAGTGTGATTTTAAACTAATATAGCAGTAATGTTTATTGTTTTTGTACTTTGTTTTATTCATAATATCAATCCTCACTTTCATTTTTATTTCTTTATATTTTCAATAAAATTTGGGTACGTTAGTGTTAAAAAGAACACCAAAACAAAAAAATATCTAGTAAGCAAATGCCTACTAGGTATTTTTTCTATTCATTATTAATTAGTGAATAACAATAATCATAAACTAATGAATGTTTATTAATTTCTTCATTAATAATTTTATCTTTAAAATCATTTTCATATATATTAAATATCATTTCAAGAGAGAAATGCTTTTTTTCTTTTTCAGTAAGTTCTAAATACTTGGCTGAAAAGAATAATAAATGTTTATATTTACTAAAATTAGTTATTACTTTTGTATAATTAGAATCTAATACTCTTAAAACTTGCTTTAATAAAATAATCATATCTCTTACATTAAAATCTACATTAAAATTTTTATTTTCTAACAAATAAATTGCTAATCTAATTTTATCTATATCACTTAAATTATCATATTTTTGAATTAAGTCTATAACTTTTTTTGAATTTTTATCTAATAACATAATATACCTCTTTTCCTTTATTTATAAGGGTTATAAGCCACTTGTAAGTAATTATTTGTGTGTATATAGTATTCGTAGAACTCTTTGTCTCATTCCACCAGATAATGATGCTGGATATTTATTAATAAAATCATATAATCCATATTTTTTTAGAAGGTTAATAACCTTTTTTTTATTTTCTTCTGTTAATTTATTTTCTGTTTCTAGTCCAATTAGACAATTTTCTAGTATCGTTCTCCAAGGAAAGAGCGAGTCTTTTTGTAACATGTAACCAATTTTTGTGTTAGGATTATTAAATATTATTTCTCCAGAGCTTTTTTTTTCAATATTTGCTAGTATTGACAGCAGAGAAGATTTTCCACAACCAGATGGTCCTACAATTGATATTAATTCATTTTGATTTATATCTAGTGTAATATCTTTTATTGCTTCAATTTCTCCGTTTAAATCATGATATATTTTTTGTAAGTTTTTAATTTTTAGGATATTATTCATCTATTACCTTATACATTAAATCTTCATATGGTACTTTTTCTTTTAGTTCCCCAGCACTTATCATTATTTCTTGTAAATGCATAAATGATTCTTCAGTAAATTCTGTTGTTTGTGGCCAACTATCTTGTTTTTTATATCTTTCTATTACTTGTGTTAAGTCATTTAGTGAAGTATCGGGGAAAAATTCTAATATTGATTCAGCAATTACACTACTTTCATTTTCATGTACAAAATCTAGCCCTTTTTGAATTGCTTTTGTAAAGTTTTTAATTATTTCAGGATTTTCTTCAATGTAACTTATTCTTGCACTGTAAGATGTATATGGAACAATTCCTCCTAATTCACCAATTGATGCTACAACATAGCCATATCCTTGTTGTTCAATTTCTAGTGCATTTGGTTCTCTTAGTGCAAGTATAAGAAGTCTCTATTTTTGAATATTTTTTAGTATAAATATGATTAAATCAAATATATTTGTATTGGTAGGTGATATATATTAATCAAAGAAAATACTTGTATTTTAGTTTTTTCATTATTTTTATTTTAGTTGTTTCTATTTTGTTATTTCCAAGGGATAAGGATGAGAAACTGAGCAGTAGCAAAATGACTGTTTCTGTTATGAGTGTAGGAAAAGATACCTTAACTGTTCGTGATGATAAAGATATTGTTTATACTTTTCAGGCGCAACAAAATGATGTTGAAGTTGGAGAAATTGTCGTTATTGAATATACTGGATTACTTGATAAGAGTACAGAAGTTCAAAAAGGTATGATTATAGGGATTGTTCCTATTTCTAATGATGAAGATTATATTATTCAATCTAGATCGGGTGGAATTTTTGATCAATTTGAGACTTTGGCTAATAATAAGCTTAAAACGATGACTCTGGATGAAAAAATAGGTCAATTGTTGTTAGTTCGTTATCCTGGAAGTAATGCTTCCGAGGCTTTGGAAAAATATAAATTTGGTGGCTTTGTTTTTTTTGAAAATGACTTTAAAGATAAAACAGAAGCTGAAGTTCAAAATATGATTCGTGATTTACAAAAGATAGCTAATATTCCATTATTAACAGCAGTTGATGAAGAAGGTGGAAATGTGGTTAGAGTTAGTAGTAATCCTAATCTTGCCTCTTCTCAGTTTTTATCATCAAGACAACTTTATCAATCGGGTGGCTTTGATTTGATTAAAGAAGATACTATAAAAAAGAGTAAATTATTAAATAATTTAGGATTGAATTTAAATTTGGCTCCAGTAGTAGATGTGTCTGTTGATCCTGGTGATTATATGTATGATAGAACTTTGGGAGAGGGAGTAGAACTTACATCTACTTATGCTTCTGTAGTGATTAATGCTAGTAAGAATACAGGAGTTTCTTACGTGTTAAAACATTTTCCAGGTTATGGGGATAACAGTGATACGCATCAGGGAACTGTATTAGATAATAGAACATTTTCTTCTATAGAAACTAACGATTTACCACCATTTGAATCGGGAATTGAATCAGGTGCAGAAGCTGTTTTGGTTAGCCATAATACAGTGGTAAATATCGATAGTAATAATCCTGCTTCTTTATCTCCAAGTATTCATAATTTATTAAGAAATAATTTAGGTTTCACGGGGGTTATTATGACTGATGATTTATCTATGGGAGCAGTTTCATCTATTGAAAATGCAACTGTTAAAGCACTTTTGGCAGGAAATGATATTATTATGACCACAGATTATGAAAAAAGTGTAAAGGAAATAAAAGATGCTTTGGAAAATGGTACTATTAGTGAGCAATTAATCGATGATGCTAATCATAGAATTATTTCTTGGAAATATTATATGGGACTTATGTATAGTGCTCAGAAATAGAAAAAGAGTTGATTATTGACGTGATATGAACCCCGTTTCTTGGACATAAGAAACGAGGTTTTTATTATGAGTAAATTAAGTTATGAGGATAAAATAAATTTATATAATGAAAGAAAAAA